>CAZCVW010000469.1:0-2224 GCA_964502185.1 uncultured Burkholderiales bacterium | reverse complement strand
GCCCATGTCGGCCATGCGGTCGGCCTCGTCGAGGACGACGACGGCGACCTCGGACAGATCGACTTCGCCCTGCTGGAGGAAGTCGATCAGGCGACCGGGGGTGGCGACCACGATGTCGGCCCGGGTGTTGAGCACCTTGGCCTGGCGACGGCTGGAATCGCCGCCGTAGACGGTGGCCACCCGGATGCCGCGCTTGGTGGCGATCGGCCCGAGCACGCCGGCCACCTGGACGCAGAGTTCCCGGGTGGGGACGAGGACGAGGGCGTGGGGGAAGCGGGGCTCCGACGGCTTGGTGGCCTCGATCATCGGGAGACCGAAGGCGAGCGTCTTGCCGGAGCCGGTCTTGGCCTTGCCGCAGATGTCGCGGCCGGCGAGGCCGTCCGGGATCGTGAGCTCCTGGATCGGGAAGGGTTCCTCGATTCCCTGGTCGGCCAGCACCTCGGCCAGGTCGGGTGAGACGCCCAGCGCCTCGAACCCGTTGTTTCGTGACATCGTTCTCCTGTGCAGCATCGTCGTATTGCGGCGGGGTTGGCCTCGGTGGGCTCCGCCGGCAGTACGACGAAACGACAAGCGAAGAGGACGACCCGCGAACCTGAGGCTCGCGAATCCAGGGTAGCCGACACGGCACTATTCTCCGGACTATCTTGTACCTGTTGCGACCGGCTACCGACTGGTCGGTAGGCTAGAGGACTATGAACGACGCCCACCTTCTTTCCGAGCTTCTGCCCACCGCCGAGAGCCTGCTCGAGCGCCACCTTGGTGCGTCCAAGGAATGGTTCCCGCACGAGTGCGTGCCGTGGAGCCGCGGGCGTGACTTCACACCGGGCGAGGAGTGGGACCCGGAGGAGTTCCCCCTGCCCGATGCGGTGCGGGACGCCCTCTTCGTCAACCTGCTCACCGAGGACAACCTGCCGTACTACTTCGCCACCATCGACGGCGTCTTCGGCGGCGAGGCCTGGGGGGTCTGGGCCCGCCGGTGGACGGCCGAGGAGCAGCGCCACTCGATCGTCATCCGCGACTACCTGACCGTGAGCCGGGCCCTCGACCCGTACGAGTTGGAGCGGGGCCGGATGGGCCAGGTGTCCGGGGGGGTGGTGCCGGAGCCCACCACGGCGGCGGACACCATGGTCTACGTGACGCTCCAGGAACTCGCCACCCGGGTCTCGCACCGGAACACCGGCAAGCTGCTCGGGGACCCGGTCGGGTACGAGGTCATGGCCCGCGTCGCCGCCGACGAGAACATGCACTACCTGTTCTACCGGGACGTGTCCAGCGCGGCGCTGGCCATCGACCCGTCCGGCCTGGTGCTGGCCATCGAGCGCCAGGTCCGGGACTTCGAGATGCCCGGGACCGGGATCGCCGGGTTCGCCGCCCGAGCCGCCTCGATCGCCCGGGCCGGCATCTACGACCTGGCCCTGCACCACGACCAGGTGCTGGCCCCCGTGATCCTGCGCCATTGGAAGCTCGAAGAGCTCGAAGGCCTGTCGGCCGAAGCGGAGCAGGCCCGGGAGCGCACCCTCAAGCACATGGCCCGGCTCGAGTCGGTGGGGCACCGGCTGGCCGAGCGCCGGGAAGCGGCGGCGGCCGCCGCGCTGGCGTAGCCGTTCCCCTACCGGAGATCCTGGCGGTGGCGACGGGTTCCTAGAATGACGGGTTCCCTAGAATCGGGGCCATGTCGTCAAGCGTTGCACCGCGGCTCACTCGCGCCGACGTCGAGCACGTCGCCAAGCTGGCCCGTCTGGCCCTTTCCGAAGAGGAGATCGAGCGCTTCACGGACCAGCTCGGCGCGATCCTCGAGCACGCCGCCCGGGTGGCGGCGCTGGACACCGCCGATGTTCCGCCCACCGCCCATCCCTTCCCGCTGGCCAACGTGCTGCGGCCGGACGAACCCCGGCCCGGCCTCGACCGGGACGAGGTGCTGGCCATGGCGCCGGACGCCGAGGACGGGCGCTTCCGGGTGCCCCGCATCCTCGGGGAGGCGCCGTGAGCCGAGCGCAGAAGCCACGCCGGGCCGAAGGGTTCTTTCGACGCGGTTCGGCCGGTGGCTGAGGTGCGAGAGCTGGTCGGTCGGACGGCCACCGACCTGGCCGCCCTGGTTCGTTCGGGGGAGGTCTCCGCCACCGAGGTCCTCGACGCCCATCTGGCCCGCACCGACGCCCACGAGGACCGCATCCGGGCCTATCTGTGGCGCTCGGACGACGAGGCCCGCCGGGCCGCGGCGGCG
>CAZCVW010000468.1:0-2228 GCA_964502185.1 uncultured Burkholderiales bacterium | reverse complement strand
TGGTGCCCGTGGACCCGGGTACCGGCGCCTCGCAGGCGGCCCGGCCGCCGCCCGGGGGTACTACGCACCGCCGGGTGCCGGGCTGGTCCTGCCAGGGGACCTCGTCGAACCGGAACGACTCGCCGGACGGGCGGCAGATGGCGTTCAGTTCGGACGACACGAGGCAGACCATCTCGGGGGTCGGGTAGCCGTCGCTGGTCACACAGCTGGGGTTGCCTTCGCTGTCGGAGCGGCATTCCATGTAGACGGCGTTGCCGGCGTCGAGCATCTGGCGGGTTTCCGGTGCGGCCTCCCGGGTCACCTCGACGAGGCCGACGCCGGCCCGGGCCAGGAGCACGAGCACGGGGGCGCCGGGTTCGCCCTCGGAGCGGACGGAGCCCTCCAGGGCGAAGCCGACCTGGTCCCGGCCGAAGAGCTCGAAGCGGCCGGCACCGACCCGGGCGGTGGCGCTCACGGTGGCGTCCCAGGGGACGGTGACGGAGACGCCGCCCACCCCCATCTCGACCTTCACCTCGGTGCGCCCGGGGGGAAGGCGCACCCCGGTGAGATCCAGGTTGAACTCGCCGGCGCCGTGGCGGTACAGGTGCTCCAGTTCGACGGCGGTGGCGGGGGCCACGGCCCGGTAGCCGGCCTGGCCGTCCCACCGGCCGAGGCTCAGTGTGAGGACCGCGGGCACGAGCAGGGCGGCCGCCGCCGCCCCGAGCACGTGGGGGCGGCGGGTGCGCACCAGGGCGAACATCAGCCCGCCGAGGGCCGCCACCGAGGCCAGCGCCGGGAGGAGCGGCCAGTGCAGGCGGATGGCCCCGACGGCCCAGAAGCCGGCGACGGTGAGGGCCCCAACGAGGAACCAGAGGGCGACGAGCCATCCGGCCGCCCGGGCGGCCAGCAGCAGCCAGTCCTGGGCGGTGCGGCTCGGGGCGGGCGGTGTCGAGGCGGCCGAGCCCGAAACCGGTCCCGACGAGCCCCCGGGGGGAGTGGAACCGGGCGGTAACGGCGGCGAGCCGGGCGGGGGCCCGGAGCCGGCGCTCCCTGGGCCGGGGGGCGGGACCGGTGCGCCCCGGCCCCGGTGCCGGCGGAAGAGCGCCAGGCTGCCGCCCAACACGAGGAGCAGGCCGAGGAAGGCTCGGCTGCCGAAGAAGAAGTCGCCGTGGCCGAAGTCGCCGCCAACCGGGTCGGCGTTGCTGTCGAAGAAATCGAACGGGGCGAAGAAGAGGCTGCCGATCCCGCCGAGGATGCCGAAGAAGATGGCCAGCAACCCGCCGACGATATGGAGGGCGCCGAAGGCGGCGAGAACGGCGAGACCGATGCGTAGCGCCTGCTGGGCCCCCTCCGAGGCGGGGGCGTTGGTCCGGCCGCCGCCGGGGTCCTCCTCCTTCAGGATGATCCAGGCGGCGATGTACAGGGCGACGCCCCAGCCGGTGAGAGCGCCCAGGGCCAGGGCCACCCGCACCAGAGTCGGGTCGAGGCCGGCGACGACCGCGAGTCCGCCGGCCACACCGCCGAGGCGGCGGTCGGTCCGGGAGCGGTAGACCCGCAGTGAGGTACCCGTGGGTGGAGGCGGAGGAGGCATCGGCGGCGGCGTATCGGTCATGGAGCCATCGTGCGCTTCGCCGGCCTCGGGCGGTATCGGGGATGACCCTGATCCTTCGCTCGGGGTCAACCCTGATGGTCGATCGGGAGCCGCCGTGCGATCATCCCCGGAGGATGGCCCCAGAAAGATGAACACAGACGGGATGGGCAGGCAGAGCTTCGATCTCGCCCGCTTCAACCGGCGCACCTCGGGGCGCTGGCTGGGCGGGATCTGTGTCGCCCTGGCCGAGGTGGTCGGGATCTCGCCCGTCGTCGTGCGGGTCGTGCTCGTCGTCCTCACCATGGCCAGCGGTCCGGCCCTGCCCGTCCTCTACGCGGCGGCCTGGGTGGTCCTGCCCGCCGGTGACGAGCCGTTGCCGTCCAAGGATCGGGGCGCGGTGCTCGACCTGCTGGCGGTGGCGGCCATCGTCGTCGGCGCCGTCCTGCTCTTCACCGACCTGATGGCGAGGCTGCCCGGGCAGGTTGTCGTGCCCGTCCTGCTGGCCGCGGCCGGCTCCGCAATGGTGTGGGGACGGGCCGGGGCCAGCACGAAGAGCGGGCCGCTGCGGGTGGCGCTGGGGGTCAGCCTGGTCGCCGCCGGGGCGCTGGCCACCCTGGCGGCGGTGTCCGACCTGCGCAACATCGGGCGCAGCGCGGCG
>CAZCVW010000467.1:0-2239 GCA_964502185.1 uncultured Burkholderiales bacterium | reverse complement strand
CCGGCGTGTCGGCCCGCGGGTAGAAGTACAGGACGACCTTCTGACCGGCCAGGCCGGACAGCGTGACGATGTTGCCGTGCTGGTCGGTCAGCGTGAAGTCGGGGGCGGGATCCCCAGCCTTGAGGGTCATGGACTGCCTCCTTTGGTTGGTGTGGCGCCGCCAACCTATCCGGGGGGTGTGACAGGATTCCCCGGTGCCCGACCTCGTTCTTGACTTCGCCGCGCCTGCCGCGGAGGTGGCGGAGGCCGTCGCCGACGTGCTGCGGGCCCGCCCGGGCGAGGCCGACTGCGAGTGGGTGGGCGAGGTCGCCTTCTCCAGCGGCGACCCGAACCCCGTCCGCATCCGGCTGACCCCGTCTCCGGTTGCGCAGGGCGGTTCGGGCACGCGGGTGGAGGTCGAGGCGGAGGCGCCGCCCCGGGTCCCGTACTTCGGCTGGTTCGTGCGGCCCGTGGTCCGCTCGGCCGACAAGCGTGCCCTGCGTTGGGTGCGACCGGCGCTGACCGCCCGCCTAGCCGGTGAGGACCTCCCGCCGCTTCCCCGCCGTCCGGCCCTGGCTCCCCCGGCCGCCTTCGCCGGGCCCCAGGCGGTGCTGCTGGCCACCGTGTGCGCCATCGTGGCCGTGGCCACCTACGGCGGCTCGCTGCTCAGCCAGAACGTCGGATTCGTGGCCGACTCCTTCGGGGCCGACGATCAGGCGCTCGGCACCGTTCTCGCCATCTCCCGGGCGGGGATCCTGCTCGCCCTGGTGGCCACCGCGCTGGCCGACCGGCGGGGGCGGCGCCGCCTGCTGCTGCTGTCCTTCGCCGGCGTGTGCCTGGCCAACGCCGTGGCCGCCCTCGCCCCCAACCTGGCCATGTTCACCGTGGGCCAGATGATCATGCGGGGCGCCGTGAACACCGCTCTCACCGTGGCCGCGGTGGCGGCCATCGAGGAAGCGCCGGACGGGGCCCGGGCCTATTCGTTGTCCCTCATGGGCCTGGCCGGGGGGGCGGGCTACGCCCTCGGCGTCCTGCTCCTGCCGCTGGCCGACATCGGCCCCGAGGCATGGCGGATCTCCTTCGCCATCTCCGCCGTTTCGATCCTCTTCCTGCCTCGCTTCGCCCGCAACCTGGCCGAGACCAGACGATACGCCGGCCTGGCCGCCCGGGGGGCCGAGCGGGGCCGGGTCGGTGAGGTGTTCGACGCCAACTACGGCAAGCGGTTCGGGTTGCTGGTGGCCGCCGGCTTCTTCTTCGCCATCTTCTCGGCGCCCACGTCCCAGCTCACCAACAAGTACCTGGAGGACGTGCGGGACTTCTCGGCCGTCGACATCACCGTGTTCCGCGCCATCACCCAGGGGATTCCCGGCGTGGTCGGCGTCATGATCGGCGGGCGGCTGGCCGAGACCAAGGGACGCCGGCCCGTGGCCGCCATCGCCCTCCTCGCCGGGACCCTGGCCGAGATCGTCTTCCTCCTCACCAGCGGGATCTCCCTGTGGCTGGCCTCGGCGGTCGCCATCATCCTGGCCGGCGTCTCCGCCCCGGCGCTGGGCGCCTTCTCCGGGGAGCTGTTCCCGACCGAGATCCGGGGCACGGCCAACGCCCTGCTGCTGGTGGCCGGCGTGCTCGGTTCGGTCGCGGGCCTACTCACCGTCGGCGCCCTGTCCGACCGGATGGGCCTCGGCCAGGCCCTCGCCGTCATGGGCATCCCGGCGCTGATCGCGGCCGCCTTCATAATCCCGAGGTTGCCGGAGCCGGCCGCCCGCTCGCTGGAGGACGTCAGCCCGTCCGAGGTATGAGCTTCTGGGCGCGAATGCCCAGAACCCCCTCGACTCCCTGCCGACGGTTCCCGGACCGGTCTTCTTTGCGGACGTGGCCAGCGCCGCCACGCTGTCGCGCGCCGTCGCCGACCAACGATCCGGCGACTCGCCACCGGCGTCTACAGCGCCGATCTGTCGGCCGACAACGCCCGGCTGGTTGAGCCCAACCGGTGGGCGATCCTGTCGGCGCTCGTCCCCGACGCGGTCATTGCTGACCGGTCAGCGGCCAACAACGGTATGCCGGTCGAGGGCGTTCTGTTCATTCGACCGACGCCGAGCGCTCCGGCGTCCGGCTGGAGCTGCCCTGAACGGTCACAGATTTTCTGGGGCTCAGCGCTTGCGGGGCAGGGCCCAAGAGCGGCGCCAGGCGGAGGCGTCGGGGCCGGCCAGCGACGGGGTCGTGCCGGCGGACGGCGAAAGCGCCACATGGTTCAGCGACA
>CAZCVW010000466.1:0-2250 GCA_964502185.1 uncultured Burkholderiales bacterium | reverse complement strand
GGCGGTGGCCCGGCGACCCCGTGGTGGCCCGGCTGGAGGAGCTGGTCGGCCGGGCCCGGCACCTCGTGTACGCCAGCGAGCGGCGGACTACGACGCTGTGGTCTTTCCTGGCCACGGGGTACTGGGTGCGGGTGCGGGCCATCTCGGGCTCCGTCCTCCTGTGTTCGGCGCTCATCGCTCTTCCCGCCGTGCTGGTGGGGATCTGGACCGCCTCCGACCCGGCCTCGGCGGCCGGCTTTCTGCCCGCCGCCTACCGGGACGCCGGCGGCAACCCTGGGGGGGACCTCGGGCTGACGGTCGGGATGCAGGCGACGATGGCCGGTCAGATCCTCACCAACAACATCCAGGTGTCGTTCCTGGCCTTCGCCGCCGGGATCACCGCCGGGGTGGGCACGGCCGTCGTGCTGGTCTACAACGGCGCGCTGCTGGGCGGCGTGGCCGGCCTGTCGGTGTCGGCCGGGAGCACCGGGCCGTTCGTGGAACTGGTCGCTCCCCACGGGGTGCTGGAGCTGTCCGTCATCGCCGTGAGCGGGGCGGCGGGCATGACCATCGGCTGGGCGCTGATCGACCCCGGCCGCAGCACCCGGGCGGCGGCGCTGACCTCCCGGGCCCGGTTGGGGGCGGAGATCGTGCTGGGCACCATGCCCTGGTTCGTGTTGGCCGGGGTCGTCGAAGGCTTCGTCACCCCATCCGGCCTCGGGGCCGGCCCGGCGGTGGTGGTGGGCCTGTTGTTCGGGGCCGTCTACTGGACGCTGGTGATCTGGCAGGGGGCGGACCCTCAGAGGCGGCCGCAGGCCTTGGCCCTCAGGTAAGCGGCCACGCAGGCGGCCGCCAGCGCCCCGGGAGGGGCCTCGAGCACGTCGGCTCCCGAGCGGCGGAGGCGGGCCGCGACCCGGGTCCGGGCGCCGAGCACGTCGAGGGCCACGGTGGCGGCGAGCACGTCGGAGACGTCCTTGGGCGGGGTGCGGACCATGGCGTCGAGATCGGGGTCCCGCACGCTGGCGACGACGACATGGTGGCGCCGGGCGAGCACCGGGATCGCCTCGGTCAGGCCCTGGGCGGCCGCCTCGTCGAGCAGGTCGGTGAAGACCAGTACCAGCGCCCGCTTGCCGCCCGTCACGTGGCGGAAGGCGAGTTCGTAGTCCGCATCGGCCGACGTGGGCTCGAGATCGAACAGGGCTTCCAGCACCGCCCGGCCACCCCGCCGCCGAGGTGGGACCCGCCGGCGGACCCGGTCGTCGAAGGCGACGGCCCCGCACTGATCGCCGATCTCGTCGGCCACGAGGGCGACGGCCACGGTGGCGTCCAGAGCGGCGTCGAGGCGGGTGAGCCAGATAGATTGACTCGGCCCGACCGGCGCCGACATGAGGCGGCCGGTGTCCACGCAGCAGATCACGTGGCGGTCCTGCTCGACGCGGTACTGGTTGCTCATGGGCCGGTTCATGCGGGCGCTGGCCCGCCAGTTCACCTGGCGGATGTCGTCGTCGGGTAGGTAGTCCCGGATCGACTCGAAGTCGGTGCCGAGGCCGAGCGGGCCCCGGGTGAGCAGACCCGGATCCCGGAACCGGCCCTGGCGCACGGCGGAGACCAGGCGGTGGGCGGCGGGCACGTCCGGATAGACGAGGACCTCGGTGTCCTCCCCGGTCCGGTGGGTCGCCTGGCCGAGGCCCAGGGCGCCGCCGACCCGCACCGCCGGGGCGGGCAGGGTGTGGCGGCCGCGGCGGAGCGGGAGGAGGGTGCCGGACACCTTCCCGTCGGCCTCGGCGCCCTCCAGGGCCAGGTCGGGGGGGACGGGCTGGCGTATGCGGGGCTGGCGTATGCGGTTCTCGGCCCCGGTCAAGCGGCCCTCGTGGCGGGCGGTTGGCTCCACGTCGACGGTGAGGGGCGAGGCGACCCCGCGGGCGAGTACGCAGGCCACGGTACGGGTCACCCGGGGCGGACGGCGCACCGACCAGGCGTCGACGGCGGCGGCGGTGAGGAGGGCCAGCCCGGCGAGGAGACAGAGGGCGGGAGGAACCACCACCGCGGCCAGGGCGATCACCGCCACCAGGACGGCGAGACGGGGCGTGGGGCTCACCGGCGAGGGACCACTAACGGGGGACGGGCACCGAGCCGAGGGCGGCGGCCACGGCGTCGTCGGTCCGGTAGCGCTCGAGTTCGGCTTCGGGCCGGAGGATCAGGCGGTGGCGGAGGACGGGGGCGGCCATGCCCGCCACGTCGTCCGGCGTGACGAACGAGCGGCCGGCCAGT
>CAZCVW010000465.1:0-2250 GCA_964502185.1 uncultured Burkholderiales bacterium | reverse complement strand
ACGACCCGGAGCCGCAGCGGGGCGTCGCACGGCGCGCCGGCCAGGCGGGGCGCCTGGTTGGGGGCGGCCGCCTCCACCGTGCGGTAGGCGATGCCCTCGTGCCCGAAGCGGGCGCCCCGGAACAGGGCGTCGTAGGCGTCGATGAGGCCCTGGTCGCTGCGCCAGTTGACCCCGAGGGTGGCCTGGGCCCCGGCCGACCGGGCGGCGTCGAGGTAGGCGTACACGTCCGCGCCCCGGAAGGCGTAGATCGCCTGCTTCGGGTCGCCGATGAGCACCAGGGTGGCTTCGACTGCGCTGGCCCCTTCTGGGTGACCGGCACCTCTCCCGTCCGGCCCGAACGCCCGGCGCATGATCTCCCACTGCACCGGGTCGGTGTCCTGGAACTCGTCGACCAGCGCCACCCGGTACCGCTCCCGCAGGCGCCGGCAGGCGCCCGGGCCGGTGTCGGGCGCGGCCAGGGTGTCCCGCAGGCGGGAGAGCAGGTCGTCGTACGTGAGGACGGCCGCCCGGCGCTTCCGGGCGTCGACCTCCCGGCGCACCGCCTCGGCCAGCGACACCCGCATCGCCTCGTTCGGGTCGGCCGCATCGGCCGGCCGGAGCGGCGCCCAGAAGTTCTTGACCGCGATCTTGCCGATCTCCAGCGCCTGCTTGCGGGTGAACGGCGCCTGGCGGCCGAGGCGGTGGAACTTCCGCACATAGAGGTCGTCGACCACCTCCTCCACCAGGTCGTCGACCACCTCGACGAAGGCGGCGCCCCGCTCCACGTCGCCGGCCACACCCAGGCCGTCGAGGACGTGCTGGCAGAACCCGTGCGTGGTCACGATGGTGGCGGCGTCGAACCCGGCCAGCGCCTCGGCCAGGCGGCGGCGCCGTTTCCGAACCTCTCCGGCCGGGCCCGCCGTCAGCAGGCGCAGCACCGTATCCTCGACCGGCGGATCCACACCCCGGAGGAACCGGTCCAGGCCCTCCTCGGCACTGACCAGCCGCTGGCGGACCCGGTCCCGCAGCTCGCCCGTGGCGTTGCGGGTGAAGGTGACGATGAGGAGCTGGTCGAGCGGGGTTCCTTCGGCCACGTAGCGGGCGGCCAGGGCGGCGATGGTGAACGTCTTGCCCGTCCCCGCCGACGCCTCCAGCACCGTGACTCCGCGCGGCAGCGGGCCGCAGACGTCGAAGGCGGTCGGATCGGTCACCGGTCCTCCACGATCTCGAGGTCGAGCAGGCCGTCCCACAGGCGCCGGGCGTAGCGGCCGAAGCGGGTGTCCTCGTCCTTGACCCACCCGTCGCCCTCCTCGTCCGGCGACGGCTCCTCGGCCAGCAGGTCGGCCATCGTCCGCGGTCCGCCGAAGACGAGCAGGTGCTCGAGGTCCCGGTCCTCGTTGTCGCGGTCCTCGTAGGTCGACTCCCAGGCCTTGGCCGCCATGTCCACCGGCCGCCGGCGCCGGCGGGGGGCGACCGCCCAGGCGGCCGACGCCTCGCAGACCAGGGGCAGCGACTCCCGCAGGCCCCGGTCGTAGAGGTCGACCAGCACGGCCAGGTGCTCCAGCGCCGCCCGTCGGCGTTCCTCGGGCAGGCCGGGCAGCGCCGGGAGGCGGGCGACGGTCACCGTGGAACCGGTTCGGGCCCCGTCACGGCGCCGCCCGACGGTCACCGCCTCCACGGCCAGGTCGGGCCGGGCGGCGGCCAGCGCCAGGTATCGCACCCAGGCGGCCAACCGGTGCTTGGCCCCCACCCGCGAGTAGTTGACCGTGCGGGCCAGCAGACCGCGCCCGTCGCCGGTGCTGCACACGGACGGGATGGTGCCGATGAGCGAGCGGCCGTCCGGGAGGCGCACGTCGACCTCGAACGGGCCGGGCTCGCCGGCTGCGCCGACGTCCACTGGCCCGGCCACCTCGCCGGCGGCGGCGACGAGCCCCTCGATGTTCTGGCCCAGCGTGTCGAGCAGCGGCTGGGCGATCTGGCCGGGCGGGAGGGTGCCCCGGGCCTTCTCGGCGGCGACACACTCCTCCGCCGACGCGCCGGCCAGCCGGGCCTCCAGCAGCCGGGTGCCGACGTCCCACTGCTCCAGCGGTTCGAGCTGGACGGGCAGCGAGTCGGCCACGTCCTCGGCGTCCTTGTAGAGCGTGATGCCGAGCCGCTGGCGGAGGAAGGCCTTGGCCGGGTGCTGCACGAACCGCACCAGCTGGTCGACCTCCACCGGGTCGGCCGGGGCGGCGGGCAGCGGGCCGGGCAGGAACGGGGCGGCGGCGTGGC
>CAZCVW010000464.1:0-2252 GCA_964502185.1 uncultured Burkholderiales bacterium | reverse complement strand
TCATCTTCTCCTTGTGGCTGACGCCGAAGCGCTGCTCCTCGTCGACGACCAGCAGCCCGAGGTCCTTGAACTTGATGTCCTCGGACAGCAGCCGGTGCGTGCCGATGACCACGTCGACGGCGCCGGAGGCGACGTCGCGGACCACCGCCGACTGCTCCTTGGCGGTGAGGAAGCGCGACATCACCTCGACCTTGACGGGGTACCCGGCAAATCGCTCCCCGAACGTCTGGCCGTGCTGGTTGGCCAGCAGGGTGGTGGGCACGAGCACGGCGACCTGCTTGCCGTCCTGGACGGCCTTGAAGGCGGCCCGCACGGCCACCTCGGTCTTGCCGTAGCCGACGTCTCCGCACACCAGGCGGTCCATGGGGACGTTGCGCTCCATGTCGGCCTTGACGTCGATGATGGCCTGCGCCTGGTCCGGGGTCTCCTCGTAGGGGAAGGCCTCCTCCATCTCCCGCTGCCAGGGCGAGTCCTCCGGGAAGGCGTGGCCGGGCGTGGCCATGCGCCTCCGGTAGAGGACGACGAGCTCCTGGGCAATCTCGGCGACCGCCTTCTTGACCCTGGCCCGGGTCTTGGACCATTCGGCGCCGCCCATGCGGGAGAGGGTGGGCGAATCCCCGCCGGTGTAGCGCCGGACGGTGCCGACCTGGTCGGAGGGCACGTAGAGCCTGTCGGCGCCCTTGTATTCGAGCAGCAGGTAGTCGCGCTCCACGCCGCCGATGGCCCGGGCCACCATGCCCGCGTAGCGGCCCACGCCGTGCGTCTGGTGCACGACGTAGTCGCCGGCCTTCAGGTCGTCGTAGAAGTCTTCGCCCCGCCGGGCACCCCGGGGCCGGCGGTGCACCCGGCGGCGGCCGGTGAGATCGGCCTCGGCCACCACCGCGAGGCGCAGGGCCTCCATCTGGAAGCCCCGCTGCAGCGGGGCCACCACGATGGCGGCGCCCGGCTTGACCGGTGCCTTGTCCTTAATGGGAACGACCAGGCCCTCGTCGGCCAGGGCCCGGCGGATCCGTTCCGCCGAACCGGCGCCGTCGGCGGCCAGCACGATCCGGTACCCCTCGCCCAGCATCTTCTGGAGCCGGGCCACGAAGGTGGCCGGGTCGCCCTGCACGCCGTCCACGGGCAGGCCGGCGACGTGCGGCGTCTCGGGCCGGTCGGGTGCGCCGAGCACCGTCCAGGCGTCGGCGCCGGTGTGGCGCAACAGCCGGTCGAAGGGCAGCGATAGCCGGGGCAACGTCTCAGGGTTGACTTCGGCGCCCCATGTGACAGCCAGGGAGGTCGCCAGGGACGCTTCCTCGTCGTTCAGTTCGCTGACCCGGTCCCGCATGCGGCCCGGCTCCACCAGCAGCACGAGGGCCGAGTCGGGCAGGAGGTCGGGGAGGAGGTGCTCCTCGTCGGTCAGCCATGGGAGCCACGACTCCATCCCGTCGAACAGCAGCCCTTCCGACAGGCGCTCCCACTGCGCCCGACCCCACGGCTCGCGGGCGATGAGCTTCTCCGCCCGGGCCCGCACCGCCTCGGTGGGCAGGAGTTCCCGGCACGGGAAGATCCAGGCCTCCTCCACGTCGGTGGTGGCCCGCTGGTCGGCGATGGAGAACGTCTGGAGCCGGTCGACCTCGTCGCCCCACAGGTCGATGCGGACGGGGTGGTCGGCGGTCGACGGGTACACGTCGAGGATCGAGCCCCGGATGGCGAACTCGCCCCGGGCCTCCACCTGGTACTCGCGCCGGTAGCCGGCGGCCACGAGGCGGGCGGTCAGTTCGTCGCGGTCGACGGTCTGACCCGGACGGACCACGACCGGTTCGACGTCTTCGACGTGGGGCCCGAGGCGCTGGGCGAGCGCCCGCACCGGGGCGACCACGACGGCCGGCGTCGACGCTGCGTCACTGCCTGGCCCGTGCCGCAGCCGCCACATAACCCGCAGCCTGCGGCCCATCGTCTCCGTCTGGGGCGACACCCGCTCGAAGGGCAGGGTCTCCCAGGCGGGGAAAAGTTCGATTGAGTCCGGATCGAGGAATTGCTTCAGGTCGGCGACGAGGCGCTCGGCCTCGGAACTGGTGGGCACGCCCACCAGCAGCGGACGGCGGCCGGACAGCCGGGCGAGGCCGGCCAGGAAGAAGGCCCGGGGCGCCTCCGAGACCGCCAGAACGCGCGCCGACCCCCCGGCCAAAGCGGCCAGGGTGGGGTCATCACGCAGCAGCGCAGTCAGTTCAGAGAGGGCCATCGGGAACCGACCAGCTTAGGAGCGGACG
>CAZCVW010000463.1:0-2253 GCA_964502185.1 uncultured Burkholderiales bacterium | reverse complement strand
CCTGCTGTCCGTGGCGCTCGTCCGGCGCCTCACCCGGCCGCTGTCGGCCATGGAGCGCACCGCCCGGCAGATCGCCACCGGCGACCTGTCAGCCCGCGTCGAGGGCCTCGCCGGGGCCGACGGTGAACTCGCCGCCCTCGGCGGCGCCATCGACGCCATGGCCGCCGAACTGGAACGGGCCCGGGGGCTGGAGCGGGGTTTTCTCATGAGCGTCTCCCACGACCTGCGCACCCCCCTCACGTCGATCCGGGGCTACGCCGAGGCGATCGCCGAAGGCGCGGCCGACGACGAAGAGACCCGCCGGCGGGCGGCTCTGATCATCGGCGCCGAGGCCCGCCGCCTCGAACGGCTGGTGGCCGACCTGCTCGACCTGGCCCGTCTCAACGCCCGCGAGTTCACGCTGCGCCCCGTTCCCGTCGATGCCGCCGCCGTCGTGGTCGCCGCCGCCGAGGCGCTCGCCCCCGCCGCCCGGGAGAGCGGACTGCGCCTGGTCACCGCCGCTCCGGACGGGCCGGTCGACGCCGTCGTCGACCCCGAACGGCTCGGCCAGGTCGTGGCCAACCTGGTGGAGAACGCCCTCAAGTACGCCTCGAACACGGTCACGGTCGAGGTCCGCCGGTCCGGCGCGGCGGGCTTCACCGTGGCGGTCACCGACGACGGGCCCGGCATCGAGCCCGCCGAGCTGGGGAAGGTCTTCGAACGGCTCTACACGTCCCGCCCCCAGCCCGGACGCAAGGTCGGCACCGGCCTGGGGCTGGCCATCGTGGCCGAACTCGCCGGCGCCATGGGCGGCACCGTCGAAGCCGGACCCAGCCCGGCCGGCCCCAGCCGAGCCGGACAGCACCTGGGGGCGGACCCCGGCGGGGCCGGCACCCGCTTCGTCGTTACTGTGGCCGGACGCCCGCCCGGGTCGACGGCGTCGACTTCGACCGGGTGGTCGTCGTCGCCTTCGGCTTAGGTTTCGTCGAGCTGGTCGACGAGCCGGGCAGCGCCGTGGTGGTGGTCGTCGTCGAGGCGGGCGACAGGCACGACGGCAGCGTGAGCGGGAACTCCCGGCCCAACGCCACGGCGGTCAGCGTCTGCGTCCCCTCCGCCCCGCAGGACAGCGCCCATCGGAACGTCCCATCCGACTCGGTGGTGGCCGGGTTGGTACCGGCCACAATCGTCCAGGCGCTGCCGTTGGTCAGCTCTACCGGCGTGCCGGCGGACGGGGAGCGTTCGACGGCGCCCTCGGAATTCACCGTCTGGGTCATGACGAGGACGGCCAGCTCGGCCGGCCACCCGACCAGCGGCGGGTCCGGCGCCATCTTGGCCGTGAGCGCCACCTCCGGCACCGTCTTCACCTTCAGGTCGATGACCTTCTGGTCGGTGGCGCCGAGGAACATGGCCACCGGCTCCAGGGTGGCCATCACGGGCGTGAGCCAGGCCCGGATGCGCCACGGCCCGCCGTAGAGCTGGTCGAAGCGGAAGCCGCCGTCCGGCCCGGTCAGAGCCTCGATCACCTCGGGCTTGTCCAAGCTGGCGTAGTAGGTGGCCCGCACGAAAGCGCTCGGTACCGGCGTGCCGTCCGAATCGATCACCTTCCCGGCGATGGACGCCCGGCGGGGGCCCGGGGGCCGGGTGGTGGACGTCGGCTTGCCCGGGGCGATCGGCTGGAGCGACACCTGGGTGAGGTCGATCTGGGCGGTAGTCGCGGTGGTGGAGGACGACGGGGGCGGCAGCGTCTGGCCGTCGTCGGGCTTGTCGTCCGAGCAGGCCACCAGCCCGCCGAAGAGGAGCACAGCCGCCACGGTCGCCACGGCGCGGCACGAAACCCTCATGGGCGGCCCGGAAGCGCTTCCGCGGTGGCCCGCACCTCGCCCCCGTCCCAGCGGACGACTACCTGAGCGGGCAGCTCCACCTCACGCCGCACGTAGCCGAGCGCCAGGGTCCCCGAGCTCGACGGCGTCACCGAAGTCAGCGTTCCTACCTCCTTGTCGCCATACACGATGCCCGCTCCGGACGGCGGTGTGGTGTCATCCACCATCCGCAGGGCCCGCAGGTACCGGTTGACGTGGCCCCGGGTGTCGATCCGGCAGACGAGTTCCTGCCCGAGGAAACAGCCCTTGGTGAACGACACCGCGTCCAGTTCGAGGAACGCCTCCTGCGGGATCGTCTTCTCGTTGGTGTCCATCCCCTGGCGGGGCACGCCGGCCGCCACCCGGGCCGCCTCCCAGGCGGCCAGACCGGCCGGGGTCGCGCCGGCCGCCTCCA
>CAZCVW010000462.1:0-2259 GCA_964502185.1 uncultured Burkholderiales bacterium | reverse complement strand
TCGCCGCTGGCGCCGACCACGTCGCCGCGGGGGGCGGCGACCGGCTGGTCGTCGCCGTCGAGCGTGTCGCCCGCCGGATCGGTGATGGAGTTCGCCGCAGTGGCGCGGAAGCGACCCCCGTCGGTCGCCCACGCAGACGTCAATCCCATCGTGGGTACGAGCAGACCGGCCAGAATCATCCCGCGATGCGTACGGCTCATGTGATCCTCCGTTCATCCCGATCGTTGGCCCACCGTATAGCCTTCCCACGGTTCGGTCCGGAGTTTGTTCGGGAAAGTGGTAACGGTGTCATCCGAATCCCAAGACCCGCTGGCTCACGCGCTCGAGACACTCCAGGACGGCAACGAGGTCGTCGAGTTGGACGGGCGGAGCATCCGGCTCGAGTCTCCGGTCAGCGGTGACGCCGGCTTCGCCGTGCTGCGGCTCCTGGGGGCGGCCCAGGCGGCTTCCCCGGTCGGGGCGGCGGCGCACGGTCCGAACGGTGTCGCCATCGGGGTGTGGACCGCCCCGTACCTGTACCTGGCCCGCTGGACACGCAATCCTCGCTGGGTGGTCGGGTACCGCTTCACCGGCGGATCGAGGCCGACCGACTTCATCCGCTCCGAGGGGCGGATCCCGAGCCGTTTGGAGATCGGCAACTGGTACGCCAGCGTCCCCGACGAGGTGACCGAGGCGTTCATGGAGGCCGACCTCGACCTCGACAGCCCTCCGTTCGAGCCACCGGCCCTGCCCCCGCCTCCGGAGCCCAAGGGCCGCGGTCCCCGCAAGGCCGCGGCGTCTCGGCCGGCCACGACGGCCCCCGCACCACGGCGGGCGGAGCCGAAGCCCGAGCCGGCCCCGACCAGCCGTGTCTGTGCCTCCTGCAACATGCGCCGGGCGCTCACCCAGTTCATCGCCGGCTCCGACCTCTGCGTCGACTGTCGCTGATGCTCGGCCGCCAACTCTGGGGCCACTAACTCCGGCGCCGGATCAGCCTGACCATCTCGGCCTTGGTCTGCGTGGTCCGGTCGACGCCGGGGACACCGCGCTCGACGGCGTAGGCCTCGAGCTCCGCCTTCGTCATCCCCTCGAGTTCACGCCGGGACGGCCGCCGCCCGTGCCCGCGAGTGTGCTCGTGTGCGTGAGCGTGGCCGTGGGTGTGTTGTCCGGCATCGTCGTCACGGGCGCCCGCACGGGACGCCGGGGCGGGCTGTCAACAACCCGGTTCGCCGGGGTGCCCGCAACAGTCCTTGAGCGTCACCAGCTTCTTGAGCGAGTTGGTGACGGTCTTCCTCGCCTTCTTGTCGAGTGACCCGTCGTAGGTGTCGAAGTTCTTGAGGAAGTCACGGAAGCTCGGGCGTGCCATAAGAGCCTTCTAGTGTGCAGGGAGCGTGACGTCAACGTCCTCCCCCCTCCGACGCGCCTTCGACTGGACCTTCCGCGACCGGGAGACCGGTCAGATCACCGTCGCCCAGTTCCCGAACGTCCCCTTGTGGCTGTTCCTCGTCGCCTCCATCCTGCGCCGGACCCTCGACCCGGAGGGAGGGCTCGACACCACCCTGCGCATCACGGCCACCGGGGGCCTCCTGTGGTGGGCGGCCGACGAACTGATACGCGGCGCCAATCCGTTCCGGCGGTTCCTCGGCGCCACGGTGCTCGCCGCCCAGTTGCTGGCCTGAACCGGACTCGCGAGAAGAAATCGGACAAATCTCTCAAGTTCCGCCCGTTCCGCTCCGAATACATCGGCACGGGACACACCATCAAGGGCCCACCAGGGCGGATTGGCAGAACGGGGAGAGCGGACATGGACACTGTGACCACCACCGGGACCACCACCACCGAGTGGACCACCACCACCGAGTGGACCACCACCACCGTCGACCAGGCCATCGCCTCGGTCGAGGAGCTGCTGCGCCGCCCCAAGGAGCAGTCCCTCTTCGCCTCCGAAGAAGTCATCGCCGTACTCGACCGGGTGGACTTCGCCCTGCTCATGGCCCCGCCCATCGACGCCGTCGACCTGCCGGCCCTGGCCGAGATCTCCGCGGCCGCCCGCCGCAAGGCGGAAGGCCAGCCCGCCGTGGACTCCACGAACATGAAGGGCGAGGTGCTCCTCGACCTCTGGAACGGCCTCACCAGCCTGCGTTCCTCGGTCCGGTAACCGCGCCCTACTTCTGGCGCCGGCGCTCCTCCATGGCGGCCACGGCGGCCCAGTGCTCGTCGGCCACCCAGGCGCCGGCGAACGACGCCGTCGCCGCGGCGGCCAGGTCCGGGCGGGCGGCC
>CAZCVW010000461.1:0-2261 GCA_964502185.1 uncultured Burkholderiales bacterium | reverse complement strand
GTCGCCCTCGGGGCCCGGGGGGTGGCCCAGCTGGTCGCCTTCGGGCTGGGTGCCTTCGCGGTGGCCGGCGTCGTCCGCCAGTACTCCCTGGCCGTCGCCGCCTCCCGGCGCGCCGGACGCAAAAATTGGCTCAGTGCCCTGACCGCCACCGTGGCCGGGAACCGTCGCCTCTACGGCGGGCTCGTGGTTCATGTCGGGGTGGTGGTCGTCGCCGTCGCCCTGGCCGCCTCGTCCGGCTACGCCACCAAGCGGGAGTTCCGGCTCGCCCCCAACGAGACCGTCGCCATGGCCGGGCACCGGTTCACCTACCTCGGCACCGAGGAATCGGAGACGGGCCAGAAGCGCACGATCAGGGCCCGGATCCGGATCGAGCACGGGGGTGAGCGGCTCGGCGTCTACGAGCCGGCACTGTCCCTCTTCCCCAACATGAGGGACGCTATCGGGACCCCGTCGGTGCGCACCAGCCTGCGGCGCGACGTGTACCTCACCCTTGTACGGTCGCCCGACGAGGAGGGCCTCATCACGGTCGGGATCCAGGTGAACCCGTTGGTCGTGTGGCTGTGGCTCGGCGCCGGGATCATGGTGTTCGGCACAGTGGTGGCTGCCTGGCCCGGCCGGCGGGCCCGGCGGCTTCCTTTGGCGCCGGACGCTCCCGCCGACGATCGTGAACCGGTCGGGGCCGCCCGATGATTCGCCGTCTCGCCCCCGTGGTGGCTCTCGTCGCCCTCGTGGTCGGCGCCCTCGTCCTCGGGGGCGGTTCCGGCGACTCTGACCCCTCGCCGGTGGCGCGCACCCGCCGGGTCGCCTCCTCACTGCGCTGCCCTGTGTGCCAAGGGCTTTCCGTGGCCGACAGCCCGTCCGAAACCGCGCGAACCATCGTGGACGACGTGCGTCGCCGCGTCGACGCCGGCGAGAGCGACGCCGAGATCCGGCAGGCCTACGTGGACCGGTACGGCGAAAAGATCCTGCTTTCCCCGCCCGGATCGGGTATCTCCGCCCTGGTGTGGGCGCTGCCGGGCGCCGCGCTCGTGCTGGCCACCGGAGGTCTGGCCCTCGCCTTCCGCCGTTGGCGCCGCCAGCCCGAGCTGGTGGCCAGTGAGGCCGATCGGGCTCTCGTGAGCGAGGCCCTCGCTCATCGGCCGGTGGGCGAAGGGTGAGCGAGCGCCGAGGCCACGCCGGGCCGGTGGGTCCTTTCGACGCGGAGCGCGACTTCCTGCTGCGCTCGCTCGAAGACCTGGAAACCGAGCGATTGGCCGGCAACCTCGAACCGGGCGCCTACCGGCGCCTGCAGGACGATTACACGGCCCGGGCCGCCGCGGTCCTGCGGGCCATCGAGGATGGCGTCGACGCCCGGCCGGTGGCGGCCCCGACGTCGTGGAGGCGCAGGCTGGTGGTGGCCGGTGTCCTGGGTGGCTTCGCCGCCGTCGCCGCCTTCCTGCTGGTCGAAGGGCTGGGCGACCGCCTCCCGGGTCAGACCGCCAGCGGTAACGCCCAGACCGCGATCGACGATCGCCAGGAGGCCTTCGAGCGCCGGGTGCTCGAGAATCCCGGTGACGCCGCCGCCCACCTCGACTACGCCCGGTTCCTCCTGGAGAACAGCCAGGAAGCGAAGGCGGTCAAGGAGTACGACGTCGCGGCCCGGCTCGACCCCGCCAACGGCGAGGCGCTCGCCTATGCCGGCTGGCTGGTCTGGCTGGCCGCGAGCCAAGCCGCGCCCGAGGTGGCTGGTCAGCTCACCGACCGGGCGCTGACCCGGCTCGACCAGGCTGTTGCCGCGGCCCCGGACTATCCCGACGCCCGATTCTTTCGAGGCATGGTGCTCTTCCGGGGGAAGGACGACGCGGCGGCCGCCGTCCCCGAGTTCGAGCGGTTCCTGGCCCTCGTCCCGGAGGGCCCGTTCCACGACCGGGTCGCCGCTCAGCTCGACGAGGCCCGCCAAGCTGCCGGCTGACACCGGCTACGCTGTCCCGGCTCACGACGTCAGCGCCCCAAGGAGGCCCCGATGGCGCAGCCCCCGGCCATGAGCATCAATGCCGACAGCCTCTACAAGGTCACGGTCACCACCGACCGCGGCGACATCGTGATGGAGCTCGACCCGGCCCTCGCGCCGGTCACGGTCAACCACTTCGTGTCCCAGGCGCGAGCCGGCTTCTACGACGGGTTGACGTTCCACCGGGTGGTGCCCGGGTTCGTCATCCAGGGCGGCGACCCCGAGGGCACCGGGGGGGGCGGCCCCGGTTACAAGTTCGCCGACGAGCCGG
>CAZCVW010000460.1:0-2264 GCA_964502185.1 uncultured Burkholderiales bacterium | reverse complement strand
ACCCCGAGGGCCTCGCCGCCCAGGAGCTGCTGCGGGAGGGACTGGATCCCGAGGCGGAGGAGAACCGCGAGCGCCTGGCCGAGCAGACGGAGCACTTCAAGGCCGAGTGCAAAGCCGAGCAGGAGGAGGTGCTGGCGCTCGGCGGCCTCTACGTGCTCGGCACCGAACGCCACGAGAGCCGCCGCATCGACAACCAGCTCCGGGGCCGGTCGGGGCGCCAGGGCGACCCCGGCGAGAGCCGCTTCTACCTGTCGCTGGAAGACGAGCTGATGCGGATCTTCGCCACCGGGGCGATGAACTGGGTGATGGGCAGGGCCCTCCCCGACGACGTGCCTATCGAGGCGAAGATGGTCACCAAGGCCATCGAGCGCGCCCAGCGCACCGTCGAGGACCGCAACTTCGAAATCCGCAAGGACGTCCTCAAGTACGACGAGGTGATGAACCAGCAGCGCAAGGTCATCTACAAGCGCCGCCAGCAGGTGATCGACGGCGAGGACCTGAAGGACCAGGCGCTGGAGGCCATCGAAGCGGCCATCAGGCGGGCGGTGGAGACGTTCTGTCCTTCGCAGTTCCCCGAAGAGTGGGACCTCGAAGAGCTGTTGCGCTTCCTCCAGGGCTACTTCCCCACGGACGTGACCATCGCCCAGCTGGAGAGCGTGGGCAAGCGCGACGAGATGGCCGAGACGCTCACCGCCGACGCGCTGGCCAAGTACGAAGAGAAGGAAGCCCTGATCGGCGCGGAGCAGATGCGCGAGATCGAGCGCCGCGTGATGCTGTCGGTCATCGACCAGAAGTGGCGCGAGCACCTCTACGAGATGGACTACCTGCAGGAAGGCATCAACCTGCGGGCCATGGGGCAGAGGGACCCGCTCGTGGAGTGGCAGCGTGAGGGCTTCGACATGTTCGAGGCCATGATCGGCGGCGTCGAGGACGACTTCGTCCGCTACGTCTTCCACCTCCAGGTGGTGAAGGAGGAGGCACCCCGCCAGCCGGAGCGGAACCTGACCTACACCGCGCCCGAGGGGCCGGTCCAGGGGGCCGAGGCGCTGCGGTCGGCCGGGGTGGCCGAGGCCAAGGCCGGCGGTGACATCGCCCCGGAGGCGGTCGCCGAAGCCGACGAACCGGCCGTCCCGGCTCCCGTCCGGGCGGAGAAGACCCCGGGCCGCAACGACCCGTGCCACTGCGGGAGCGGCAAGAAATTCAAGTTCTGCCACGGTCGCTGACGGGTGCGCGATTTCGCCGACGACCTAGCCGGTCTGCGCCGCCGTCTCGACGCCGCCGCCGGTTATCTGCGCATCGACGTGGCCCGTGAGCGGTTGGCCGAGCTGGAGAAGGAAGCGTCGGACCCCTCCCTCTGGGACGATCCCGATGCCGCCCGCCGGGTCACGACCGAGTTGTCGCGGGTCAAGGACGACGTCGAGGTGGTCGACGGCCTGACGCAGCGGCTCTCGGACCTCGAAACCCTCGACGTTCTGGCCCGGGAAGAGGGCGACGAGTCTCTCGAGCCCGAGATCGAGGCGGGTATCGCCGCCCTGGCGGCCGAGCTCGGCACCGTCGAGCTGCAGGCGCTCTTCACCGGCGAGCACGACGAGCGGGACGCGATCTGCGAAATCCACTCCGGAGCCGGCGGTACCGACGCCGCCGACTGGGCCGAGATGATGCTGCGCATGTACCGGAGGTGGGCGGAGCGCCGCGGGTTCTCGGTGGAGCTCGACGAGATCTCCCCGGGGGACGAGGCGGGCATCACGTCGGCCACGCTCACCATCAAGGGGCGCTACGCCTACGCGTTGGCTTCGGCGGAGAAGGGCGTACACCGCCTCGTCCGGATCTCGCCGTTCGATTCGCAGTCCCGCCGGCACACGGCCTTCGCGTCCTTCGATGCCGTCCCGGCCCTGGAAGAGGCGGAAGTGCCCGAGATCGACGCCGAAGACCTTCGGGTCGACACGTACCGGTCGTCCGGGGCGGGGGGCCAGCACGTCAACGTCACCGACTCGGCCGTACGGATCACCCACCTTCCGACCGGGATCGTCGTGTCCTGCCAGAACGAGCGGTCGCAGCACCAGAACCGGGCCCGGGCCATGCAGATCCTGGGGGCCAAGCTGGCCGAGCGGGCCCGGGAGGAACGCCGGGCCGAGATGGAACGCCTGTCCGGCGACAAGCGGGACGTGGCCTGGGGCAGCCAGATCCGGTCGTACGTATTGGCGCCCTATCAGCTCGTCAAGGATCTGCGCACCGAGTATGAAACGGGCAACGTCTCGGCCGTC
>CAZCVW010000459.1:0-2270 GCA_964502185.1 uncultured Burkholderiales bacterium | reverse complement strand
AGCCGCCGCCCCCGAACCCGCCGCCGTAGAAGATCCCGCCGCCGGGGCCGCCGCCGAAAGGCCCGCCGAACCCACCCCGCCGGCCGAAGCCCAGTGCCCCGGCCCCGAGAGCGCCGAGGGCCAGCAGCCCGACGATGCCGTTGCCCAGCCCGCCGCCGCCGTCGCCCTGGGGCTCCTCGACCGGCTCCGGTGCCGGGCCGACCTGGTCGTCACCCAATGCCCGCCGGATCGACTCCGTGCCCAGCGCCACCGCCCCGCCCATATCGCCGCTGTTCTGGCGCAGGTAGGGGGTGATCTCGTCACCGATCAGCCGGCCAGCCTCCAGGTCGGTGAGATCACCGCCGGAGCCGTCCCCCACCTCGATCCGGAGCTTCCGGTCCTCGACCGCGATGACGTACAGAACCCCGTTGTCGGCAGCCTTCTGGCCGACGCCCCATTCGTTGAACAGGTCGTTGCTGTAGTCCTCGATCGACTGGTCCCCGGTGGTCTTAACCACGGCCACCGCGATCTGGTTGCCCGAGCGCTTCTCGTAGTCGGACAGCGTGGCGTTGAGGCTGTCTTCGAGGCCGTCGTCGAGCGCGTCGGCGTCGTCGACGACGTAGTTGGTGAACTTGGGCAGCTTCTCGGCGGCCGTGGCCGAAGCCGCTCCCACGAGCATCACCCAAAGGGTCAGGACGAGAACCGCCGGCCCCCGTCCTCTCCGATTGGGCATCAAGTGGTCGGCATCAACTGGTCGGCGTCGTGTTCCCGAATTCAACGGGGGGCACTTCGCGGGACGTGGCGTCCGCTTCGAAGAGCGGCTTGCGGTCGAAGCCGAAGATGCCCGCCGTGAGGCTCCGGGGGAAGCGCCGGATGTGCTTGTTGTAGTCGGTGACGGTGCCGTTGTAGTTCTGGCGCGTCTGGACGATCCGGTTCTCGGTTCCCTCCAGCTGCACCTGCAGGTCGCGCACGTTCTGGGCGCTCTGGAGCTGCGGATAGTTCTCCATGACGACGAGCAGGCGGGCAAGGGCGCTCGACACCTCGCCCGAGGCCTCGGCCTTCTCGTCCACCGAGCCCGCCCCGGCGTAGTTGGTCCGGGCCCGGGCGATCTCGCCGAACACCGCCTGTTCCTGCCCGAGGATGCCCTTGACCGCCCCGACCAGGTTGGGGATCAGGTCGTTCCGGCGCTGGAGCTGGGCGTCGAGGTTGGCGAACGACTCGTCCACGCTCGACTCCTTGTCGACCATCCCGTTGTAGGAACCGATGAGGGGCAGGATCAGCAGCAGGAAGATCCCACCGATGATGGCCACCGGCACCAGCCATTTGGGGCGCCGGGCGGAAGAGAGAGCGGCTGGGACGGACACGGTGTCAGGCCTCCCGGGGATCGACGGCCTGGGTGTCGAGTTCGTAGCGTCGGATGGCTTCGGCCACGACCTCGCCCTTCAGTTCTCCCTGCTGGGCGAGCCCGTGGAGTACAGCCACGATCACGTGCGCGGCGTCGGTCTCGAAGTGGCGGCGCAGCGCCGCTCGGGTATCGGAGAAACCGTAGCCGTCGGTCCCGAGCGGGGTGAACGCTCCCGGCACGAACCGGGCGATCTGGTCGGGAACGGCCTTCATGAAGTCGGTGACGGCTACCACCGGCCCGCCGTTGCCGCCGCCCTGCAGCGAGTGCGTGACCCACGGCACCCTCGGCACCTCGGACGGGTGCAGGCGGTTCCAGCGCTCGACCGCCAGCGCGTCCTCCCGGAGCGCCTTGTAGCTGGTCACGCTCCAGACCTCGGCGCCGACGTCGTGGTGCTCGGCCAGCAGCCGCTGGGCTTCGAGGGCCGCCTGCATGCCCGTGCCGCTGGCCAGGATCCGGGCCCGGTGGGTGAAGTCACCTGTGTCTCCGGGGGACACCCCCGACCCCGGGGAGGGAGCAGGCAGGTAGCGGTAGAGGCCGCGCAGGATGCCGTCCTTCGAGCCCTTCGGCATCTCCGGCATCGAGTACGTCTCGTTGTAGAGGGTGATGTAGTAGAAGCAGTCCTCGGGCTTGTCGCCGTACATGCGCTTGATGCCGTCCTCGATGATGACGGCCAGCTCGTAGGCGAAGGCGGGGTCGTAGACCCTGCAGTTGGGGATCGTCGAGGCCAGCACCGGCGAATGGCCGTCGTCGTGCTGGAGGCCCTCGCCCTGGAGCGTGGTGCGCCCGGCCGTCGCCCCCATGAGGAAGCCGCGCCCGCGGGCGTCGCCGAAGGCCCAGATGAGGTCGCCCACCCGCTGGAAGCCGAACATCGAATAGAAGATGTAGA
>CAZCVW010000458.1:0-2278 GCA_964502185.1 uncultured Burkholderiales bacterium | reverse complement strand
TGGTCAACTGCAACCCGGAGACGGTCTCCACCGACTACGACACCTCCGACCGTCTGTTCTTCGAGCCGCTCACCACCGAAGACGTCCTCGGCGTCTGCGCCGCCCTGTCGGAGAACCTCAAAGGCGCCATCGTCAGCCTGGGCGGGCAGACGCCGCTGAAGCTGGCGCACTCGCTGCAGGCCGCCGGGGTGCCCATCCTCGGCACCAGCCCCGACTCGATCGATCTGGCCGAGGACCGGGAGCGGTTCAACGCCCTGTGCGAAGAGCTCGGGATCCCGCAGTCCCCGGGCGGCATGGCCACCTCCACCGCGGCCGCCCTCGACGTCGCCCGGCGGGTCGGGTACCCGGTGCTCGTCCGCCCCTCCTACGTGCTCGGCGGGCGGGCGATGGAGATCGTCTACGACGACGAGAGCCTCACCCGGGCGATGGCCGCGCTGGCCGCCTCGGCCGAAGGGATTACCGGTTTGTCGGCCGAGCGGCCCGTCCTCATAGACCGCTTCCTGGAGGACGCCACCGAGGTCGACGTCGACGCCGTGCGGGACAGGGCCGGGGAGGTCCTCATCGGCGGGGTGATGGAGCACATCGAGGAAGCCGGCGTGCACTCGGGCGACTCCGCCTGCGTCATCCCGCCCCCCACTCTGGCGGGCGACGTGGTCGCCACCATCGAGGACCACACCCGCAACCTGGCCGAGGCGCTCGGCGTCGTGGGAGTCCTCAACGTCCAGTACGCGGTTCGGGGTGGTGTGGTCCACGTGCTGGAAGCCAACCCCCGGGCCAGCCGCACCGTGCCCTTCGTCTCGAAGGCGACGGCGGTGCCGCTGGCCAAGGTGGCGGCCCGGGTCATGCTCGGCGCCACCCTGGCGGAACTGCGGACCGAGGGCCTGCTCCCGGAGTCGTCGGCGCTGTCCCGCTCCGGCGGGCACGTGGCCGTGAAGGAGGCGGCGCTGCCCTTCGAGCGGTTCGGCGTCGACACCCTCCTCGGTCCGGAGATGCGCTCGACCGGCGAGGTGATGGGCATCGACCGCACGTTCGGCCTCGCCTTCGCCAAGAGCCAGATCGCCGTCGGGAACCGCCTCCCCCTCCAGGGAACCGTGTTCCTCTCCCTGGCCGACCGCGACAAGGCGTCGGGCCTCATCGTCGCCCGGCGGTTCGCCGACCTCGGCTTCGTCATCGTCGCCACCGCCGGCACGGCCGCCGCCTGCGAGGCGGAAGGCATCCCGGTCGGCGGGGTCGTGGCCAAGATGGGTGATGCATTCGGCATCGACGCCGTCGACCTGCTCGCCTCGGGCAAGGTCGACCTGGTCGTCAACACGCCCCGGGGCCACGGCCCCCGGGCCGACGGCGCCCACATCCGGCGCACGGCCAGCTTCCACAAGGTCCCCTGCCTCACGACGGTGGCCGCCGCCCTCGCCGCCGCCGCCGGGATCGCTGAGTGGCGCTCCGAGGAGCACCGGGTCCGCTCGCTGCAGGAGTACCACCGCGACGACCAACTCCGCCTCCTGCTCTGATGGGGGCGCCGGTGGACACCTCGGTCCGGCTCGGGCCGCTCGTCCTGCGGAGTCCCATCGTCGCCGCCTCGGGCACGTACGGGCACTCGGACGAGGTGGCCCGCCTCGGTGACCCGTCCGCCCTCGGAGCGGTCACCGCCAAGTCCCTGTCGATCTTTCCGTGGCCCGGCAACCCCGCCCCCCGGGTCCACGAGGCGGGCGCCGGCGCCATGCTCAACTCCGTCGGGTTGGAGAACCCGGGCGTCGAGGCGTGGATCCGGTATGACCTGCAGCCGTTGCTCGCCCGGGGGGCCCGGGTCATCGCGTCCCTGTGGGGCCGGTCGCTCCCGGACTACGCCAAGGCGGCCGCCGCCCTCGCCCCGGCGGCGCACCTGCTCGCCGCCTGCGAGGTGAACGTCTCCTGCCCCAACCTCGAGGACCGCGGCGAGATGTTCGCCCACCATCCCGAGTCGACCGCCGCCGCCCTCGCCGCCGTCGTGGCCGAGTTGCCGCCCGCCTTCCCCGTCTTCGCCAAGCTGTCCCCCAACGTCACCGACCTGCGGCCCATCGCCGCCGCGGCCATGGAGGCGGGAGCCACCGGGCTCACCTTGGTCAACACCGTGATGGGCCTGGCCATCGACGCCGAGCGCCGCCGGCCCAAGCTCGGGGCCGGCGGCGGCGGCCTGTCCGGCCCGGCCATCAAGCCCGTCGCCCTGCGCATGGTGTGGGATGTGTCGCGCTCGGTGGACATCCCGGTGATCGGCGTCGGCGGCATCATGAGCGCCGACGAC
>CAZCVW010000457.1:0-2284 GCA_964502185.1 uncultured Burkholderiales bacterium | reverse complement strand
TGGGGTCGCTGGTCGCCCGGGCCTCGCTGCGCCCGCCGGCCACGCTGGCGGCCGGCCTCGACACCATCGCCCGCATCGCCCCCGGCCGGCTCGTGGCCGGCCTGGGCTCCGGTGACGAGGAGAGCGCGGCGGAGAACGAGGCGTTCGGCGTGGAACCCTCCGATCCCATTGCCTGCCTCACCGAAGCCGTGGCCCGGGTGGCCGGCCGCGGCTATCCGGTGTGGGTCGGGGGGAGGTCGCCGGCTGTCGCCCGCCTGGCCGCCACCCGGGCCGACGGCTGGAACCTCTGGGGCGGGAGCGCCGAGGCCTTCTCCCGGCGGGTCGCCAAGGTGCGGGCCGAACTCGAAGCGGCCGGCCGGGACCCGGAGACCTTCACCTTCTCGTGGGGCGGCCTGTGCGTGGTGGCGGCCACCGATACCGAGGCGCAGGCGAAGTGGGAACGCCTGGTCCCGGGGCGCACCGACGTCCTCTGGGGAGGCCCGGAGCGGATGGCCGAGGCGGTCGGAGCCTTCGCCGCCGCCGGGGCCGCCTGGGTGATCCTCGGCCCGATCGACTCCGGCGATCCCGACAACGCCGCCATTCTCGGCCAGGGCGTAAAGCCGCGCCTCGGGCCCTGACCTGGTCGAGGCCCCCGGCCTCCTGACCCGGCCGGCGCCTACCCGGCCCAATCCCGTAGATGAAGCCGGTGAAGATCGCCCGACCTCAGCGCACGAAGGTCGTGAGGTCGGCCAGCCGGGTGAGGTGCTCGTGGGTGGTGTCCCCGCAGAATCCGTAGGGGTCGAGGTGGAGCGGGCGGAGTCCGGCGGCCAGCGCTCCCGCCACGTCGGCGCCCACGGCGTCGCCCACGTGGACGGCCCGCTCGGGGCCGGCCCCGGTGGCCTCGAAGGCGAAGCGGAAGATGGCGGGGTTGGGCTTGGCCACGCCGACGGCGCCTGAGTCGATCACGGCGGCCACGGGCACGCCGTCGCCCGGTCCGACCTGGCAGATGCCCTCGGCGGCCAGCCGCCCCTCCAGGGTGCCGTCCGAGTTCGAGACGATGGCCAGGGCGACGCCGGTTTCCGCCAGCGCCCGCAAGGCCTCGAGGGACCCGGGGGCCAGCCGGTTCCAGATCGCCGGGCCCCGGAAAGCGACTTCCAGTTCGGCCAGCGCCTCGGCCCCGCGCTCGGGCGGGGTGCCGACCGCGAGGGCGTAGGCGTCGAGGTAGGTCGTCCAGATCGCGTCGTCGCCCTCGGGCCACTGTGTGAGGGCGTGCACTCCGACGTAGTGGGCGCGGTCGAGGAGTCCTGCGTCGGCCTCGACACCGGCCCGGGCGAGGGCGTCGAGCACCCGCTCGTGGTTCGGCAGGTGGAAGACACCTCCGACGTCGAGGAACACGGCGTCTACGCCCTTCATGCTCACCAGACCCCTTTTATCCTGAGAAGAGGAGCGGATGCCACTGGTACCCTCGCTTGATGGAATTCCGCCGGATCAACGCCCTCCCGCCCTACGTGTTCGCAGCCATCGACGCCCGCAAGATGGCGGCCCGCCGCGCCGGTGAGGACATCATCGACCTGGGGTTCGGGAACCCGGACATCCCCTCTCCGGCGATCGCCGTCAACAAGCTCGTCGAGGCAGCCCGCAACGGCCGTAACCACCGCTACTCGGCCAGCCGGGGCATCCCGAAGCTGCGCCAGGCAATCTGCGACCTCTACCGGCGGAAGTTCGGGGTGGAGCTCGACCCGGAGACCGAAGCGATCACCACCATCGGGGCCAAGGAAGGGCTCTCCCACCTCATGTGGACCCTGGTCGGGCCGGGCGACTCGGCGCTGGTGCCCTCCCCCAGCTACCCGATCCACATCTACGCCCCGGTCCTGGCCGGAGCGGAGGTCCGCCAGGTCCGTCTCGGACCCGAGCAGGACTTCTTCGCCAACCTCACGGCCGCGTTCGAAGAGGTCTGGCCCCGGCCCCGGGTCATCGTCATGTCGTTCCCCCACAACCCGACAACGGCCTGCGTCGACCTCGACTTCATGACCCGCATCGTCGAGTTCGCCCGGGAACACAACATCCTCGTGGTCCACGACTTTGCCTACGCCGACCTCGCCTTTGACGGCTACGAGCCGCCGTCCATCCTCCAGGTCCCCGGGGCCAAGGACGTCGCCGTCGAGCTCTACACGCTGACCAAGTCGTTCTCCATGGCCGGCTGGCGGGTCGGGTTCCTCCTCGGCAACGCCGAGGTGGTGGCCGCCCTGGCCCGGCTCAAGAGCTACCTCGACTACGGGACGTTCCAGCCCATCCAGATCGCGGC
>CAZCVW010000456.1:0-2319 GCA_964502185.1 uncultured Burkholderiales bacterium | reverse complement strand
CATGGCCCAGGGCCTGCCCTACGACTCCGACGCCGGCCGGGCCTGGGCGGCCGGGATCACCGCCGTCATGACCGGGCACGCCTACGCCACCAGCGCCCGCACGGCCAGCCGCATGGGCCCGTTCTCCGGCTACTACGAGAACAAGGAGCCGATGCTCAACGTCCTGCGGATGCACCGGGCCGAGGCCGAGAAGCTGGACTCGACCACCGTGCCCGCCGAACTGGTCGAGGGCGCCCGCTCGTCGTGGGATGAGGCCGTCGAACTCGGCGAGATCCATGGCGTGCGCAACTCGCAGGCCAGTGTCCTCGCTCCCACAGGCACCATTGGCCTCATGATGGACTGTGACACCACCGGTATCGAGCCCGACCTGGCCCTGACCAAGGCCAAGAAGCTGGTCGGCGGCGGGACGATGTTCATCGTCAACCAGACCATCCCCCGGGCCTTGCGCCGCCTCGGCTACTCGCCCGAGCAGGTCAGCAGGATCGTCGCCTACATCGACGAGCACAAGACGATCATCGGGGCGCCGGCGCTCAAGGTCGATCACCTGCCGGTGTTCGCCTGCGCCATGGGCGAGAACCCCATCCACTACATGGGCCACGTGAAGATGATGGGTGCGGTCCAGCCCTTCATCTCCGGGGCCATCAGCAAGTGCGTGGTGGGGGAGACGCTGCTGTCCACGGCCGACGGCCTCGTCCGCATCGAGAGCCTCCACCAGGGCGAGGAGGCCGACACGTTCCGGGAGGAAGTACTCGAGGTCGCCTCGCTCGGCGGCAACCGCAAGACGGACGCCTTCTACTACGGCGGCGCCCGCCCGGTGCGGGAAGTCAACCTGCGGTCGGGACACCGGGTCACCGGTACGCCCAACCACCGGCTGCTGGTCGGCGGGCGCGAGGGCCTGACCTGGCGGCGGCTCGACGAGATCCAGGCCGGCGAGTTCGTCGCTCTGCGCTACGGCGCCGACCTCTGGTCGACGGTCCCGGCCCACCTCGACATCGACCCGGCGGCCACCGGCCCCCGGGAGATGAGCGAGCCGCTGGCTTTCCTCCTCGGTGCCTTCGCCGCCTCCGGTCGCCTGTCGCGCTCGAGTGGCACGGTGACGATCAGCCACCCGGCGCCCGTCGTGCTGGAACGGCTGGCCGCCGCCTGGCAGTCGCGGTTCGGCCTGACCGCCCGCATCTGCCGTCCGGAGGGCCGCTGCCCGTCGGTGGCGGTCACGGGCCAGGGTCTCGTCGAGATTCTCGACGGCTTCGGCGCCGGCGACCCGGCCACCTCCCGCCGGATCCCGGCGGCCGTGCTGACGTCGCCCCGGGAGATGGTCCTCGCCTACCTGGAGGGTCTCCTCCTCGGAGCTCGGGCCGGCCGTTGCGCCGGCGCCGTCGTGGTGTCGATTCCCGCTCCTTCGACGCTCCTGCTGGAGGAGCTGCAGTCGGTGCTCACGAACCTCGGCGTGCTCCACGCCCGGCTCGAGAGTGAGATCGAAGTGGTGGCCGACGCCGCCCGCCGCCTATTGGAGCTCGCACCGCTGGCCGACCCGGCCGCCGCGGCCGTGGCGGCCGAGCTGCTCCGTCCGTGGGACAACCCTTCGGCCAACGCGGATGTGATCCCCGGCCTGTCCCCCCGGGAGCTCTACCTGCTCATCCCGCCGGGGGAGCGGAGCGAGTTCAGCTTCCTGCGGGACCCGCGGGCCCGCCACGTCTCGCGCCGCACCCTGGAGGCGGTGGCCTCCCTGCCCGGCGTCGAGCTGCCCGAGTGGCTGGGCCGGGTGCTGGCCGACGGCCTCCACTTCAGCCCCGTCGACTCGGTCGACGACGCCGGCGAGCGCGAGGTCTACGACGTCTCCGTCCCGCTGGTGCACGCCTTCGTGGCCAACGGGATCGTGAACCACAACACGATCAACATGCCCGAGGAAGCGACCGTCGAGGACGTGGAGGATCTGCACATAGAGGCCTGGCGCCTCGGCCTCAAGGCGATCGCCATCTACCGGGACAACTGCAAGGTGGGCCAGCCGCTCTCCACCCAGAAGAAGGCGGGCGAGGAAACGGTCGTCCGTGAGGTCGAGCGGCCCGGGGGTTCGGGGGTGCCCCCCGAGATGGTCGTGGAGACGATCGTCCTCCAGGAGCCCGTACGCCGGAAGATGCCCCGGCGCCGGAACTCGAAGACGTTCTCGTTCCGGGTGGCCGACTGCCACGGCTACGTGACGGTGGGCGAGTACGACGACGGCCGTCCCGGCGAGATCTTCCTCAAGGTGGCCAAGCAGGGCTCGACCCTGGCGGGGATCATGGACGCCTTCGCCATCTCGGTGTCGCACGGCCTGCAGTA
>CAZCVW010000455.1:0-2321 GCA_964502185.1 uncultured Burkholderiales bacterium | reverse complement strand
CGGTTCATCATCTACGGGGTCCTCCTGGCCGCCTCGTGCGTGTTCTTCCCCCGGGGCCTGATCACACCGGAGCTGCTCGGCCGGTTGCAACGGCTCATCCGCCGCCGCCCTCGGCCGCCGGTGGCGGCGGAACCCGCATGAGCACCGGGTCGATGAGCGCAGGGTCGCCCACCGCCGTCCGCTCCCCTGTCCTCGAGGTCGAAAAGCTGACCCGGCGGTTCGGAGGGGTGACCGCCGTGGACGGGGTGTCGTTCTCGGTGGAGCCGGGCGAGATCTTCGGGCTGATCGGACCGAACGGGGCGGGCAAGACCACCGTGTTCAACCTCGTGTCCGGGATCACCCGCCCGTCGTCGGGGACCTACCGCCACCAGGGGGCCGACATCACGGCCGCCCGCCCCCACCAGGTCGCCCGGAGGGGAATCGCCCGGACGTTCCAGAACATCAGGCTGTTCGCCGAACTGCCCGTCCTCCAGAACGTGATGATCGCGGCCGACACGCACATCCGCAGCGGGTTCTTCGGCGGGATCCTGGGGCTCGGGACCGCGCCGGCCCGGGAGCGGGCCGTACGGGAGCGCGCCCGCGAACTCCTGAGTCTCATGGGGCTGTCCGGCCGGGAGGACGTGAAGGCCCGCAACCTCCCCTACGGCGACCAGCGGCGGCTCGAGATCGCCCGGGCGCTGGCGCTGGACCCCAACCTGCTGCTTCTCGACGAGCCGGCGGCGGGGATGAACCCGAACGAGCGGGGCGCGCTGTCCGAGCTCATCTGCGACCTGCGGGACCGCTTCGGACTGACCGTCGTTCTCATCGAGCACCACGTCCCCCTGGTGATGGGCGTCTGCAACCGCATCGCCGTGCTCGACTTCGGCCGCCTCATCGCGCTGGGAGAACCCCAGGTGGTACGCCGTGACCCGGCCGTGGTCGAGGCCTACCTGGGGGAAGAGTGAGCGAGCGCCAAAGCCCGCTGCTCGAGGTGCGGGGCCTCTCCGTGCGCTACGGCGGGATCAGCGCCCTCGAAGGGGTCGACCTCGACGTGGCGCCCGGCGAGGTCGTCACCCTGATCGGGGCCAACGGCGCCGGGAAGACGACCCTGTTGCGAGCGGTCAGCCGGCTGGTCGAGCCGCACACCGGGTCGATCCGCTTCGACTCGACCGACCTCCTGTCGGTGGGCACGCCCAAGACCGTTTCCCTCGGGATCGCCCACTCCCCCGAGGGCCGGCGGGTCCTGGCCCGCCAGAGTGTCCGGGACAACCTGGTGCTCGGCGCCTGGACCCGGCGGGACACCGCCGCCATCGACGCCGACATCGACGCCCAGTTCGCCCGCTTTCCCCGCCTGGCCGAACGCCAGGACCAGCCCGCCGGGACGCTGTCGGGCGGCGAGCAGCAGATGCTGGCGATCGCCCGGGCGCTCATGAGCCGGCCCCGCCTGTTGCTCCTCGACGAGCCCAGCCTCGGCCTGGCCCCCAAGCTGGTGCGGGAGATCTTCGGCATCGTGGCCGAACTGGGGGCCTCGGGCGTCACCATCCTGCTGGTGGAACAGAACGCCACCCTGGCTTTGCAGCACGCCGACCGGGGCTACGTGCTCGAGGCGGGCCGGATGACGCTGTCCGGCCCGGCCACCGACCTGGTGGCCGACGAGCGGGTCCGCCGGGCCTACCTCGGCTAGTACCGGGACCACCAAGCTTCGCCCGCATATCATTACCGGACGGTGCCTGAAGGAAAAGGCGCAAGGAAGAGCAGTCCGGGCCTGATCCCGGCAGCCTTGTGCGTTTACCGGGGTCAGAGCCCGATAAATGCACAAGGTTGCCTGTTGGCGCCACCCACTCGCCCCCCCTTGTTGCGGCCTTTCCGCTAGCGCGGACGTGCCGACAGGGCTCAGCGGCGCAGCACGTCGAGGAAGGTGGCCGACGGGAGGACGGCGGCGCCCTGGGCTTCGGCCTGGCGCTGCACGGCGGCGTCGGACGAGACGACCAGCACCGGGGTGGTGAGGGGACGCCGTTTCACCTGCTCGACGACGACATCGTCGGCTTCCTGACCGGGTTCCGAGAAGACGACGGACACACCCGGGCGCCGGGTGGGGCGGACGCCGGGGACCTCGGCGCCGTCGAACACGAGGGTGACGGAGCAGCGGGCCCGCAGGTGGAGCTCGGCCAGGGCGTCGACGAGCCGGTCCCGCTGTTCGGCCAGGGGCATTCCCGGCCAGGCCAGCATCGAGACGTTGTAGCCGTCGACCACCACGGCGAGGCCGGGCGTGCGCACCATCGTCTCGGCGGCCAGGGCGGTGTTGGCCTGCATCCCCGGGGGCACCTGGACCTTCGCCCGGC
>CAZCVW010000454.1:0-2322 GCA_964502185.1 uncultured Burkholderiales bacterium | reverse complement strand
GGTGTGGCCGTGCCGCTCGGCGTCGTGCTCGGGACCGCGGCGCTCGCGCTGGTCGGCCTCCGCCGCCGCGGCCGCACCGGCCGCGTGGCCGTCACGCCGTAGAGCGGCGCCCCCGAGGCCGCTACGGGTAGAAGCTGGAGCGGTGCAGGCCGTAGAAGATGGTCAGCATCGTCATGGCCGCGGCGAAGCTGCCGGCCAGCACGGCGAACACCGTGGGGCGCTTGGCCCATTTGGCCAGGGCGATGACGAGAGGGAAGGCCACGAAGAGGAACCGGGGCCGGGCGTTGATGTGCGAGGTGAGGACCAGCCCCACGCAGGTGAGGGCGTAGACGTTGAGGATGCCGGGAAGCCGCGACCGCAGCATCACCGCCACGGCCCCGATGGTGAACATGAGACTGAGCCCGAGCACCAGGCGGTTGGGGTCGGCCAACGGCGCCTGGATGAACGCCCAGGCGGTGGCCAGGTTGGTGTGGCCGAAGTCCACGTCCTCGCCCCAGCCCTGCGCCTGCACCCGGAACCAGACGAGCGGCTCGCCGGTGTGCCACCACAAGAAGGCGAAGAAAGCGAGCATGCCGCCCGGGGCGAGGAGCGGCGCCACCATGGCCCGCCACTCCCGGCGTCTCCGTATCGCCACGAGCGCGGCCCAGGCGCAGGCGGCGGCCACGGCGCTGGCATTCGGGCGGGTGGCCGTGGCCAGGGCGGCGAAGAGCCCGGCCCAGACCCAGCGTCGGTCCATGAGCGCCAGCAGGCAGGCGGCGCCCAGGGCGACCATGAGCGCCTCGGCGTAGACCAGCGACATCACGAAGGCGCCGGGGAAGAAACTGAAGAGGATCGACGCCCGATCGGCGGTCGGGCGGTCGGCCACCCGGTCGGCGACCATCCAGACCAGCACCGTGGCCGCCGCCCCGCACAGCAGGGTGACCACCACGCCGGCCGTGGCCGCCGAGCCCGGTAGGACGGGGTCGAATATCCGCACCAGCATCGGATAGAAGGGGAAGAAGGCGACCTCGCTCTGGGCCCGGCGGCCCGTGCCCGCCGCGAAGTTGCCGTGGGGCACGCTGGTGGGGTACCCGCCGAGGGCGATCTTCTCGTACCAGCGGCCATCCCAGGCGGTCAGGATGCGGTCGAAGGGCTTGCGGGCGGCGAAGGCGGCCAGTGAGATCGCCAGGAACGTCACGATCCGGGAGGCGGCGAAGGCGGCCAGCGGCACCCCGTAGGGGCGCAGGGCGGCGACGGCGCGATCCCAAGATGCGGCGGGGCGCAGCTCGAGGCTGGAAGAGGTCTCCGTCACGGACGAGCGGTTACCCATCGGCACAAGGCCGCAAGCCAGAGGACCCGCAAGGAGAGGGACAGAAGCGACTGGGGCATGCGCAAGAGTATTCCGGTGGACAATAAGAACGTGGAGTCTTGGGTGTAGGTCAGGCCGACTGATGGATCAGACCACCGTCGACGTCTACGAGGCCGAGGCCGGCCGCTACGACGCCAGCCGGCCTCCCCGGCACCAGGCCCGGGCGGCCGCTCTGGCCGGGGCGGTACCTCCCGGCGGCCTGTGCGCCGATCTCGGTTGCGGTCCCGGTGGTTACCTCGCCGCGCTCGGGCCCGGTGCGGTCGGTCTCGACGCCGCCCGGGCGATGCTCGATCTGGCCCGGGAACGGGCGCCCGGCGTTCCGCTGGTGCAGGCCGATCTCGAAGCGCCCCCGTTCCGGGCGGGCGCCCTGTCCGGGGCCTGGGCCCGGAACTCCTACGTGCATCTGCGCCGTGACCGCCACCCGGCGGCGTTGGCCCGGCTGCATCAGGCGTTGGGGCCCGGCGCCCCGTTGTTCATCACCGCCCTGACCGGCGACGACGACGGACCGTGGCCGGACGACGACATCCCCGGACGCTTCTTCAGCCGCTGGCCGCCGGACCGCTTCACCGAAGTGGTGACCGGCGCCGGCTTCGCCGTCGGGTCGTCCGAGGTGGTCGGGGACGCCGTGTGGGTGCAGGCCCGGCGGGACCGCACGCTGCCCGACTTCGCCGGCCCCGGGATGCGGCTGCTGGTGTGCGGCCTCAACCCGAGCCTGGTGGCCGCCGACGCCGGGTTCGGCTACGCCGGCCGTACCAACCGGTTCTGGCCGGCGGCGCTGGAGGCCGACCTGGTGAGCCGGGCCCGGGATCCGTTCCACGCCCTCGCCGTCGATGGCGTCGGGATGACCGACCTGGTCAAGCGGCCCACGCCGCGGGCCGACCGGCTGGCCCCGGCCGAGTACCAGGCGGGGGCCGAGCGGGTCCGCCGGCTCGTCGCCTGGCTCCAGCCGGGCCTGGTGCTCTTCGTCGGGCTGG
>CAZCVW010000453.1:0-2324 GCA_964502185.1 uncultured Burkholderiales bacterium | reverse complement strand
CCCGGCGCTTCCCCGCCGACTTCATCTGCGAGGCGATCGACCAGACGCGGGGCTGGTTCTACTCGCTGCTGGCCGTGAACACCCTGGTCTTCGGCCAGACGCCGTACCGCAACGTCGTGTGCCTGGCCCACGTCGTCGACCGGGACGGCCAGAAGATGTCGAAGTCCAGGGGCAACACCATCGACCCGTTCGAACTGATCGGCCGCAAGGGCGCCGACCCGCTGCGCTGGTACTTCTTCTCGTCCGGCTCACCGTGGATCAACCGGCGGGTCTACGAGGAGGGCATCGACGAGTCGATCCGGAAATTCCTGCTCACCTTCTGGAACACACTGTCGTTCTTCGTGACCTACGCCAACCTCGACGGGTGGACACCACCGGCGGAGGCGGAGGCGGCGGGCGGGCGGGTCGAGCACGTGCTCGACCGCTGGATCGATTCACGGCTGGCCGGCACCGTCGAGGCGGTCACCACGGCCCTCGAGAACTTCGACACCCTGGAAGCGGCCGGCGCCCTCGAAGCATTCGTCGACGACCTGTCCAACTGGTACGTCCGCCGTTCCCGGCCCCGGTTCTGGAAGGCGTCGGACCGGGCCGCCCACGCCACGCTCTACCGTTCGCTCCTGACGGTGACCAAGCTCCTCGCCCCGTTCACCCCGTTCGTGGCCGACGAGGCCTACGGAACGCTCGCCCCCGAGGGCGCCGAGGTATCGGTGCACCTGGAGGACTGGCCGGAGCCCGACACCGCCGCCCGCAACCCCGAACTCGAAGCCGCCATGGGCCTCGCCCGGCGCCTCACCGCCCTCGGGCGGGCGGCCCGGGGCAACGCCAAGATGAAGGTACGCCAGCCCCTGCGCCGGGCCCTGGTCCTCGCCCCCCGGGGCGAGGCCCTCTCCGACGAGGTGGCCGCCCAGGTGGCGGAGGAGTTGAACGTCAAGAACCTCGAGGTGGTCTCCAGCCTGGAGGGCCTGATCCGCTACTCGGTGGTGCCCAACTTCCGGGCGCTCGGCCCCCGCCTCGGGCCCAAGCTGCCGGCCGTGAAGGCGGCCCTGGCCGAGGCCGACGGTGCCGCCGTCCAGCGCTCGCTGGCCGAGACCGGCCACTACGCCGTCGACATCGACGGGGAACGGGTCGAACTCGGGCCCGACGAAGTCGAGGTGCGGGCCCAGGAGCACGCGGAGTTCGCCCTCGCCCAGGACGGCCCCTACGCCGTCGCCCTCGACCTGAGCCTCGACGAAGACCTGCGCCTCGAAGGCCTCGCCCGCGAACTGGCCCGGGCCCTCAACGACCACCGCAAGGCGATCGGTCTGGCCATCGCCGACCGCATCCGGGTGACGCTGTCGGCCGAGGGACCGGTGGCCGAAGCGGCCCAGCGCCACGGCGACTGGATCGCCGGAGAAGTGCTGGCCGTCGACTGGCAGGTGGCCGAAGTCACCAACGGCGAAGGCGACATGCTCGACGTGGACGGCTCCCCGGTGTCCGTCGCCGTCGAAGTGGCCGGCTAGTCCCGCTGCTAGCGGCTACGGGCGATGGCGCTCTCGATGCGCTGGAGGACGCCGACGCGGGCCTTGTGGCGCTTCTCGTAGGTGCGCACCTGCCTGAGCTCGGCCACCGACAGACCGGTCACCTGGGCCGTGATCTGGGCCACGGTGAGGACGTCGTAGTTCTCGATGGGGAGGTTCTGGGCCGCCTTGGACGTCCGGGCCGGGGTCTTCGCCGCGCTGCGGGCGGGAGTTCGGGCCTGGAGCACGCCGATGCGGGACAGGATGCTGGTCCGGGCCTTGCCCGCCGCCTCCTCCTTGCGCACCATCCCGAGTTCGGCCGGGTCGAGGTTGGCCAGGAGCGGGAGGATCTCGTTGGCCCGCAGGTCGTCGTAGTTGTCGATCGGGAACTCGCGGCCGGAGTCGAACTCGTCGAACTCGGAACCCGGTTCGAGTTCGAAATCGGACGCCGCCCAGTCGGACGAGCCGGAACGGGTGCTCGACCAACCCGGCTCGGGCGCCCACTCGTCGACGGGATCCCGGTCGCCCGAATCCCTGTCGCCAGCGGCGCGCCCGGCGCTGCCGGTGGACCACTCGAGCTCGCCGGTCTCCGCCTCCGACTCGAGCAGCGCGTCGATCCGGGCCAGCACCCAGGGGTGGGCCCGCCCGGACGCCTCGCGCTGGCGGACCAGTTCGAGGTCGGCCGCCTCCAGCTCCCCGAGGAGAGGGAGAACCTCGACCACCTCGAGGCTCTCGTAGTTGGGGATCGGGAACTCCCGCCCCATCCGCCCGGTGGTCACCCGCCCGGTGGCCACCCGACCGGCCGGCGTGGGCGAAACGGCGGCGGGC
>CAZCVW010000452.1:0-2345 GCA_964502185.1 uncultured Burkholderiales bacterium | reverse complement strand
CGTCCCGCTCGATCAGGGTCACGTCGGCGCCGAGCCGGGCGGCGACCGTGGCGGCCGTGTTGCCCGCCGGGCCCCCGCCGATGATGACGAAACGGGTACTCACCGGCGGCTACCGACCCGAGAAGGTGGCCTGGCCGGGGCCGTTGTCGAAGAAGCTCTGGATGCCGGTCCTGGCGTCCTCGGTGCGCAGCACCTCGGTGAAGATCTCGTACTCGAGATCGAGGCCCTCGGCCAGCGAACGGTCGAGCCCGCCTTCGACGGCCCGCTTGGACAGGCCCATGGCGACGACCGCGCCCCGGGCCAGTTCGGAGGCCCACTCCAGGGCGGCGTCGAGATAGCCGTCGACGGGAACGACCCGGTCGACGAGCCCGATCTCCTTGGCTTCGGCAGCCCGTACGGGGCGGCCGGACCAGATCATCTCCTTGGCCCGGGCCGGCCCGATGAGCCGGGCCAGGCGTTGGGTGCCGCCGGCCCCCGGGAAGACACCCAGTTGGACCTCGGGGACGCCGAGCCGGGCCGACTCGCTGGCCAGCCGGAGGTCGCAGGCCAGCGCCGCCTCCAAGCCGCCGCCCAGGGCGAAGCCGGAGATCGCGGCGATGACCGGACGGGGGATGGCCGCGAGGCCGTCGAAGGCCCGGCGGAAGTTGGCGATCAACGGGCTCCCCGCTTCCAGCAGCTGGCTGATCTCGGCGCCGGCGGCGAAGACCTTGTTGTTGCCGGTGACCACGACGGCCTTGAGGTCCGGGTCCTTGGCCAGGGCCTCGGCCACGTCCGCCAGCTCGGCCAGCAGCTCGGCCGACAGCGCGTTCATCTTCGGACGGTTGAAGCGGATCAGCTCGACGCCGTCCGCCCTGCGTTCGGTCTCCAGAAATTCAGGCATCGACCGCGAGGCTACCCGCCGTCGAGCAGCGCCTCGGCCGCCGAGTACGGATCCATCCGGCGAGCCAGCACGGAGGCGGCCAGCTCCTCGAAGCGCTCGCCCTGGCACAGCTCGCCGGCTCGCTCGTAGAGGCGCTCGGCCACGATCGCATGCAGTTCCTCGCGCAGGCGCTTCTCCCGGCGTCCGGTCAGGCGGCCTCCCACCTCCAGAAAGGCCCGGTGGGCGCGCAGGGCTTCCCACAGTTCGTCGACACCCTCGCCCCGGGCCGCCACCGTCTTGACGATGGGCGGGCGCCAACCTGCCTCTGCCGGAACTGGAGCGAGCGACAGGTCGAGCATGAACTCCAGGTCGCGCACAGTCTCGGCCGCCCCGTCGCGGTCGGCCTTGTTGACCACGAACACGTCGGCGATCTCCAGCAGGCCGGCCTTGGCCGCCTGCACGGCGTCGCCCCAGCCGGGGTTCACCACCACGACGGTGGTGTCGGCGGCGCCGGCCACCTCGATCTCGACCTGGCCGACGCCGACCGTCTCGATCAGCACCCACGGCTTGCCGGCCGCGGCGAGCACCCGGACGGCCTGCGGGGTGGCCAGCGACAGCCCGCCGAGGTGGCCCCGGGTGGCCATGGACCGGATGAAGACGCCCGGGTCGGTGGCGTGCTCCTGCATGCGCACCCGGTCGCCCAGGATGGCGCCGCCGGAGAACGGGCTCGACGGGTCGACGGCCAGCACCCCGACCTCGAGATCCTCCTTGCGGATCCGGGCGATGAGCTTGTCGGTCAGCGTGGACTTGCCGGCGCCGGGAGCCCCGGTGATGCCGACCGAGTAGCTGCTCCCGGTGTGGGGGAACAGACGGGCCATGGCTTCGTGGGCGGGGGCCCCGCCGCTCTCCACCAGCGTGATGAGCCGGGCGACGGCGGCCCGGTCGCCGGCCAGGGCGCCGTCGACGAGCGCGGCGGGATCCCGGGCGGATGGCCCCTGAGCGGATGGCACAGCGCGGCGGTCAGACCGTTTCGACGGCGGTGACGCCGGGGACGCGTTCCTTCAGGATCCGCTCGACTCCCCCCTTGAGGGTGAGCCAGGAGATCGAACAACTGTCGCAGGCGCCCGTCAGATTCACCTTGACGATGCCGTCCTCGAAACCGACGTACTCGATATCGCCCCCGTCCATCTGGAGGGCGGGGCGGATGGCGTCGAGGGCCTCGAGGATCGCAGTTTCCATGCCGATCAGATTAGTGCTGCCGACTCGCACCCCGGTCACCCGCCGTCCGCTCCCGCGAAATCTTCCGGACGGCGTTCCCTCGGCACTCGGGTCACATCCGCGCCCAACGAGGCCAGGGTTTCCGGCAGGTCGCGGTAGCCCCGATCGATGTGGTGGACGTCGTGGATCTCCGTCTCGCCATCGGCGGCCAGCCCGGCCAGCATCAGGGCGGCGCCGGCCCGCACGTCGAACGCCCGGACGGGGGCGC
>CAZCVW010000451.1:0-2346 GCA_964502185.1 uncultured Burkholderiales bacterium | reverse complement strand
TGCGCCACACCCAGCCCGGCGTCGGCCTCATCTCGCCGCCGCCGCACCACGACATCTACTCCATCGAGGACCTGGCCCAGCTCATCTACGACCTGAAGCAGGTCAACCCGGTGGCCGACGTGTCGGTGAAGCTGGTGGCCGAGGCTGGTGTGGGCACCATCGCCGCCGGTGTGGTGAAGGCCCTGGCCGACGTCGTCCAGGTGTCCGGGGCCAACGGCGGCACCGGCGCCTCGCCCCTGTCGTCCATCAAGCACGCCGGTATGCCCTGGGAGCTCGGCCTGGCCGAGACCCAGCAGGCCTTGTGCGACAACGATCTGCGGGACCGGGTGAAGATCCGCATCGACGGCGGGATCAAGACCGGCCGCGACATCGTGGCCGCCGCCCTGCTCGGCGCCGACGAGTACTCGTTCGGCACCGCCCTGATGCTGGCCGAGGGCTGCATCATGGTGCGGGCCTGCCACAAGGACACCTGCCCGACAGGGATCGCCACGCAGCGCCCGAACCTGCGGGCGAAGTTCACCGGCACCCCGGAGGGCGTGGCCGCCTACCTTCTCTTCGTGGCCGAGGAGACCCGCCAGATCCTGGCCTCGCTCGGGCTGCGCAGCCTCGACGAGGCCATCGGCCAGGTGGAGCTGTTGCGCCAGAAGGTCACCGGCGACGCCCGGGCCGACTCGCTCGACCTGTCGGTGCTCATGCGCCCGCCGGCCGACCCCGCCGCCCCCCGCCGGTTCGTGGCCGGAGTCGAGATGCAGCGCCCCCGCGGCGAACTCGGTCACCGCCTCGCCGAGGACAGCTTCTACGCCATCTGGGAAGGCGGGCACCGCATCCTCGACTACGAGATCAACAACGCGGACCGCACCGTGGGCGCCACCCTCGGCGGAGCGATCGGTGTCGAATGGGGCGAGAGCCTGCCCCCCGGTTCGGTCACCGCCCGTTTCACCGGCTCGGCCGGCCAGAGCTTCGGGGCGTTCCTGGCCGACGGCGTCACCCTCGAACTGAACGGCGAGGCCAACGACTACGTCGGCAAGGGCATGGGCGGCGGGCGCATCGTCATCCGGCCCCCGGTTGACGACGCCGGCTCCCCGGTGCTGGCCGGCAACACCTGCCTCTACGGCGCGACCGGCGGGCAGCTGTTCGTGGCCGGGTCGGTGGGGGAGCGGTTCTGCGTCCGCAACAGCGGGGCGGTGACCGTCGTGGAGGGCACCGGCGACCACGCCTGCGAGTACATGACGGGCGGGACCGTCGTGATCCTCGGGCCGGTGGGCCACAACCTGGGGGCGGGCATGACGGGCGGCGAAGCGTTCGTCTACGACCCGGACGCCCGCCTCGGCAACCGGCTCAACGCCCAGCTGGTGCAGGCGGTCCGGCCCAACGACCACCAGGCGGCCGAGCTGCGCTTCCTGGTGGAGCGGCACCGTGAGTACACCGGCTCGCGGCTGGCCGCCGCCCTGCTGGCCGACTGGGACGCCACCCTGCGCTTCTTCTGGTGGGCGGCCCCGGTCGACGAGGTGGCTCGCATCGAGCGGTCCCACGAGGCCATGCTGGGCGCTTCGGCCTGAAATCGCTTACGAGCGGGGCAGGTAGGGGCAGTGACGGCATCCGGTCTCACAGCAGTCCCCCCGCTCCCACAGCGTGACCGCCGTCATCACGAACAGGCCGGTGGCCGGGTCGGTGTAACCGCCTTCGCCGCTTTGGACCGCTTCGGCGTGCGCCGCGAGGATGGCGGCGTAGTCGCCACGGGAAGGGGAGAGGCGGTCAGGATGGGGGACGAGCAGCTCGGGCGGGATACTCATCTGGCCGCAGACCCTAGAGGCGCAGACCCTAGAGCCCGGGTCACGCTCGATCCGGACGAAGCGGGCCGCGCCGCCATCTACCACCTGATGAACGCGGCGATCGGCCCCCGTCCGGTGGCGTGGGTCTCGACGATGAGCGCGGACGGCGTCGCCAACCTGGCGCCCCACTCGTACACCACGGTGTTCTCCCTCGAGCCCCCGGTGGTCGGCTTCGTCTCCGTCGTCCCGGTGGGGGACTGCTTCCTCATCCTCGGCGAGGTGGTACGGGTGCACGTCGCCGCCGACGTCTGGCGGGACGGCCGCATCGTCCCCGAGCTCCTGCAACCCGTGCAGCGGCTGGCGGGCTCGACCTTCTCCCGGATCGGGCCGACCTTTCAGCTCCCCCGGCCCACCTACGCCGACGTCCTGGCCGGCGACGTGGCCAGGCTGCCGGACGGCGTCCGGTAGTGGGGGAGCGGCCCGCCGGACGGGCGGCCCGGCGCTGGGCCGAGGACCTCGCTGCCTGGGCGATCCCGGCCGAGATCGAAGACGCCGCCCCCGAGTCGCCCTGGGG
>CAZCVW010000450.1:0-2356 GCA_964502185.1 uncultured Burkholderiales bacterium | reverse complement strand
GTGTTCGTGGGCGTGCCCCTGGCCGGCCTCGCCGGGCTGCGGGCGCGAGCCGGGCCCGAACTCGCCCGCATGCTGGCCGGCTACGTCCACGAGCGGGTGGCGGCGGGCCGGGAGGTGCCCGCCGACGTGTGGCCTCTCATCGACGCCTACCCGCCCGAAGCCGAACTGTCGGCCATCGAGGCCGAACTCGACCATCCGGTGGCCGAGCGGCGCCGGGCCGCCGCGACCGCCCTGGCCGGCCGAACCCGCGCCGGCCGATCTCGCTCTGGGACGGCCAGCGGCTAGACAGTTCGGCGATGACTCCGCTGCGCATCTTCGAGCCGCATGTCCACATGACGTCGCGAACCACCGACGACTACGAGGCCATGTACGCGGCGGGGGTGCGGGCCTGCCTCGAGCCGTCCTTCTGGCTGGGCCAGCCCCGCACGTCGGTGGGGTCCTTCGCCGACTACTTCGACGGCCTCATCGGCTGGGAGCGCTTCCGGGCGGGCCAGTTCGGGATCCGCCACCACTGCGCCATCGCCCTCAACCCCAAGGAGGCCAACGACGGCCGCCTGGCCGGCGGGGTCCTGGAACTGCTGCCCCGCTATCTGGCCAAGGACGGCGTGGTCGCCGTGGGCGAGGTGGGCTACGACTCGATGACCCCCGCCGAGGACGACGTGTTCGCCGCCCAGGTCGCCCTGGCCGCCGAGCACGATCTGCCCCTCCTGGTCCACACGCCTCACCGCGACAAGCTGGCCGGAACGAAGCGCACCCTGGATCTGCTGGCCGCCGCCGGCTGGCCGCCGGAACGGGCGCTCATCGACCACAACAACGAACTGACCGTGGGCCTGGTGGCCGACTCCGGCTGCTGGATGGGTTTCTCCATCTACCCCGACACGAAGATGGACGAGGTCCGCATGGTCCGGATCCTCCAGGAGTTCGGCACCGAGCGGACGATCGTCAACTCCGCCGCCGACTGGGGCCGCTCCGACCCGCTCAAGGTCGCCCGCACCGCCGCAGCCATGCTGGCCGCCGGTTTTACCGACGACGACGTGGACAAGGTCGTGTGGCGCAACCCGGTGGAGTTCTTCGCCCAGAGCGGCCGCCTCGAACTCGACGACCCCAAAGCGCCCGGTGACGTCATGGCAGACCAGGCGGCCACCTTCGAGGGCAACTCGATCCTGCGGGGCGCCCGCCCCGACAACTCGAGAGGTTCAGGCAACTCGAGAGGTTCAGGCAGTTGAAAGATTCAGCCAGCTCGTGAGGTTCCGGCACCCGAGCGGCAGCACCATCCACCTGGCCTACTGCTCCAACGTGCACCCGGCCGAGGATGTCGACGGCGTCATCGGCCAGCTGGCCCGCTTCGCCGAGCCGGTGCGGCGCTCGCTCGACGTCCCCCGCCTCGGCGTCGGACTGTGGCTGCCCGCGCCGGCCGCCGCCCGCCTGGCCGCCGAGGAGGCCGAGGTCACCCGGCTGCGGGTGGCGCTCGACCGACGCGGGCTCGAGGTCGTGACCCTGAACGGCTTTCCCTACCGGGGCTTCCACGACCCCGTCGTCAAGCGGGCGGTGTACCAGCCCGACTGGCTCGACCCGGCCCGGGCCGCCTACACCCTCGACCTCGCCCGGGTGCTCGTTGCGCTCCTGCCCGACGACGTCGACGAGGGCACCATCTCCACCCTGCCCCTGGCCTGGCGGGATCCGTGGGACGACGACCGGGCGGCCGCCGCCCGGGCCGCCCTGGAGAGCGTGGCCGACAACCTGGCCAAGCTGGCGTCGGCCTCCGGGCGCCGGGTGCGCCTCGGCCTGGAGCCGGAACCGGGGTGCGTGCTGGAGACGACCACCCAGGCCGCCGCCGCCCTGGCCGGTGTCGCCCCCGAGTGGATCGGCGTGGCCCTCGATGCCTGCCATCTGGCCGTCGCCTTCGAGGATCCGCACGCCGCCGTGGCCGAGTTGGAGGCGGCCGGGGTGCCGGTCATCAAGGCCCAGGTGTCGTGCGCCCTGCGCAGCGACGTCCCCGGATCGGACGAACGCGCCCGCCATCTGGCGCCCTTCGCCGAGGAGCGCTTCCTGCACCAGACCCGGGAGCGCACCACCGCCGGCGCCGTGCTGGCCGTCGACGACCTCGACGAGGCCCTGGCCGGCGGGCTGCCGGGGGCGGGGGAGTGGCGCGTCCACTTCCACACGCCCGTCCACGGCGGCCGTGACACCACCCAGGCCGAACTCGGGGAGTTCCTGGCTGCCCTGGTCGGCGGGCCGGAGGCGGTCACCCGTCACCTGGAAGTGGAGACCTATACCTGGTCCGTCCTGCCCGACCCGCCCCGCGACGACGCCGGCCTGGTCGACGGGCTGGCCCGCGAGCTGGCCTGGACGGCCG
>CAZCVW010000449.1:0-2369 GCA_964502185.1 uncultured Burkholderiales bacterium | reverse complement strand
CCGGGACCGTCTGGGCGGCTCCGGCGGCCTGCTCGGCTCGCACCCCGGGCAGGGCGAGCCCGGCCAGGGCCAGCAGGGCTGCCCATCGCCGGAGGGTCACCCGTCGCTCGGGATCAGTGGCCGCCTCGTGGAGGGGCGCGGCGGAGGGGGCGAACCCAGGCCAAACAGGGGCCCCCGGAAATGACATGCTTGTAATTCGAAAGTACATGTGTGTAATTTCGGCCGGGATGGCCCCGGGCTTGAGCTTCCGGTTCGCGGCTCCGCCCGCCCCGACCGGACGTCGGAGGACTTCGCCGCCGGAACGCCGGCTCCTTCCCGGGCCGGAAATGTGTGACGAAATGTGTACGCACCGGCGCGTAGCGACGCGACATACGCCGAAGGTAAAAGCGCAGTTGGGAAGGGCTCCCAGGACGGCAAATCGGGCAATCCGGCGGAAAAAGTTTCCTTGTCACAAAAGGGGGTAAAGGTCCAGAACGGACAAAAGACGCAACCCAGAATCTTCCAAATAGCGGACGAGCTGGGAGCGCGAAGGGTGATCAGATATATGAAGACGATCCGTAAGCGGGGCCTCGCGGCGATTCTGCTCGCCGGCGCCCTCACTGTCGTAGGAACGGCCGCCTCCGCCCAGGAGGGCGGTCCGCCCGAAGGCGGCGGTGGCGGGGGCGACCCCGTCGCCGCGCTGACCTGCATGCTCTCGGGTGGTGGCGAGAGCTGCTCCCAGCCGCCGGGTGGTGGCGGTGGCGGCGGCGACCCCAGCGGACCGCCGTCCGGCGGTGAGCCGAGCCCCTCCATGGCACCCGCTCAGGAGAGCCCTCCGGACGGTGGCGGCGGTGGCGGCGGGGGCGACCCCCTGGCCGCGATCACCTGCCTGGTCTCCGGTGGTGGCGATGGCTGCTCCCAGCCGCCTGAGGGCGGCGGGGGCGACCCGGGTGGCCCCCCTTCCGGGAGCAAGCCGAGTAGCTAAACCGAAGCAATACCGATACCTGTAGAGACCTTGAGGGCGGGGCCGGTGCCCCGCCCTCAGCGCGCCCGGGCCGGTACAACACGACAGTTCTTGTCCAGTTGTAACAACCGGTCTAGTGTCCCCGGCAGCGGAGGGGGGTGGTCCGGATGACCATGCGTCGCTACACGCTCCCGGTCGAGCAGACCCGGTGGCTCGTGTCCGGGCAGACCGAGACGGTGTTCCACTGGGACTACGACTCCGGCCGGGACCGTCTCCTGTCCCTCTACGAGAGGGGCAAGGAGAAGCAGTGGAACGGGTCGACGCTCATCGACTGGTCCCTCGACCTCGACATGACCGACCAGCGGGTCTTCCCCGACCACTACGTGTCGATCGCCGGCTCCGACACCTGGGAATCCATGTCCCGGGCGGCGAAGGACGAGCTGCGCCACCACTACGGCGCCTGGCTCTTCTCCCAGTTCCTCCACGGTGAGCAGGGCGCCCTGGTCTGCGCGGCCAAGATTGTCCAGACGGTCCCCGACGTGGACTCCAAGTTCTATGCCGCCACCCAGGTCATGGACGAGGCCCGCCACGTCGAGGTCTACTCCCGGTTCCTCAACGAGAAGCTCGACCTGGCCTACCCGATCAACACCCATCTGGCCACGTTGCTGGAGCAGACGATCAGCGACCCCCGCTGGGACATGACCTACCTCGGCATGCAGGTGATGATCGAAGGCGTCGCTCTCGCCGCCTTCTCGATGATCCGGGACCTGACCGAGCACCCGTTGTCCCGTTCGCTCAACGCCTACGTCATGAAGGACGAGGCCCGCCACGTCGCCTTCGGCCTGCTCGCCCTCGAGGAGGTCTACAAGGACCTGACCGCGGCGGAGCGCACCGAGCGGGAAGAGTTCGTGGTGGAGGCCGCCTACCTGCTGCGCGACCGCTTCCTCGGCCAGGAGATCTGGGAGCGCCTCGGCCTCGACACGGCCGAGATGGTCGCCTACGTCGACCGGTCCCAGATCATGTCGCTCTACCGCCAGGCCCTCTTCGCCCGGGTGGTGCCTGTGGTGAAGCGGATCGGCCTGTGGGGCGAGCGGATCCAGGCCGCCTTCACCGACATGGGCGTCATCGGCTTCGCCGACGCCAACTCCGAGGAGATGTTCGCCGCCGACGAGCAGATCGCCGAGGAACTCGAAAAGGCGATCGCCGCCCGCCGGGGCGCGGACCCCGACGCACCCCCGGTCGAGCCCGCCTCCCGGGCCGACGAGCTGGCCGCCGCCATCGTGGCCGGCGAGTCGGACTAGCTGCGCTTCCCCGCTCGGAAACGGCACTTTCGGGCGGGTTGGGAAAGGCAAGGGGCGGCAACGACGGGGGCCGGGTGGTGGCCCGGTCGTTCTGGCGTTCCTCACTCACACCAATCGCGTGTGAA
>CAZCVW010000448.1:0-2372 GCA_964502185.1 uncultured Burkholderiales bacterium | reverse complement strand
CGGCGCCCCAGCCGCCGGCCGCCACACCGACGCCGGTCGCCTCCCACTCGGCTCCCCAGCAGCCGGGCGAGACGACCGGAAAGGTGCCTCCCCCGCTCGCCGGCCGGCCCGCCGACGGCGTCATCTCGCCCGCCCCCGGCTCCGGCCCGATCGAACTGCCCGAACTTCCCCGGACGGGCGCGGCGCCGCTCGCCCTCGTGTGGGTGGGCGCCGTCTCGATCGCCGCCGGCCTGACGGCCCTGCTTCTCGGCCGCCGGGGTCAGAGCCTGGCGGTCGTCAAGGCCACTAGATCACGCGGGTGACCAGCGCCTTGTCGTAGGGGATCTCCTTGCCCGAGGCCACGGCGTCGTCGAGAGCTGCCCGGAGCATCTCGACCGACGCCGGGCCTTTGCCGTTGCTGCCAACCTTGTGACCGTTCTTGTGCCCGTTGCTCGAACCCGTCTTCTCGAGGACGCGTTCGGCCGACTTCGCCACCACCGGCTTGACCTTGGCGGCGGCCTCCGCCGCCTTCTTCCGGGTTGCGACCGCCGTCTTCTCGGCCTTCTTCCGAGCTTGGGCAGCAGCCTTCTCCGCCCGCTTCCGAACGTCCTTGGCCGCCTTCTCCGCCTTCTTACGGGCCTCCTTCGCCGACTTCTGAGCGGTCTTGCGAGCATCCTTGGCCGCCCTGACCGCCATCTTCCTCGCATCCCGAGCTGAGTCCCTGGCCCGCTCGCGGCTGTCCTCGGTGTGGTCCATGGCGAACTCGGCCAGGTGACTGGCGCGCTCCGCGATCGGCTCCGCGGCCGTCTTGGCCAGCTCGGCGACAAAGGCGACAGCCCCCGTCGGCAGCTGGACACGGCTCGAGCTCTTCTTGGCGCGCCGGGAGAGGCCCAGGCCCACCACCGCCCCGCCCGCCGCTCCGGCGGCGGCGCCCTTGGCCGCGGTGACGGCCGCTTCCTTGTTGGTCTGCCCCTGCTTCCTGGCGTAGGCGTAGCCCGCACCCCCACCGGCGCCGGCCCCGAACACGATGATGCTGCCTGTCTTTGCCATAACCGTGTCCTACCCCGGATCCGCCGACTTGCCAACCCGAACCCACCTTCCCCGAACCGACAGAAAGAGAGCGGAGTCGATCACGACCCCCCGCCCGGCGGAAGTTCGGGGTTAGGGCGTCGGGTTCTCGTCCGGGGCCAGCGAGCGGCGGTAGCGGAGTTCGAGGATGTCGGGGGCGCCCGGGAGGGGCGCGCGGGTGGCGCCGTCGGGCGACCAGCCGGCGTCCTCGTAGAGCTTCCGGGCGCGGGTGTTGGCGTCGAGGACCCACAGCACGGCCTCGGCCAGGCCGGCGCTGCGGAGGCGCTCGGTGGCCGCCTCCAGCAGCCGCGGACCGAAGCCGGCGCCCCAGTGGTCGGGGTCGACGTAGAGGCCCCAGATCTCGCCGGTGTTCTTCTGGTCGGAGGTGGCCTTGGCCAGGACGGCGGCGATCACGTCCTCTTCGAGCTCCACGACCAGGGGCCAGGCCTCGCCCTCGGCGTCGAGCATCTGGTCGCACCATCGGGCGAGCAGCTTGGCCACCGGGGGCGGCGGCAGCGCGGGCGGGAAGATGTGGGCGCAGGCGAGCACCGAGGCGCGGCGCTGCAGGGAGGCAATGAGCGGCAGGTCGTTGGGGCGACCGGCGCGTAGGCGCGGGCCAGCATCGGCGTCAGGTGCTTGGGCCCGGCGGGCGGGCCGGCGGCTAGGCCCTCGTGCTCGCACCTCACCCGCTACCGGGTCGCGTCTTCACAAACCCTCCGACCCGAATCGGGTTCGGCGCTCGCTCGCACCTCACCCGCTTCCGGGTCGCGTTTTCACAAGCCGTCCGACCCGGATCGGGTTCGGCGCTCGGTCAGGCGGTGCGGCGGCCGCGGTCGGCGGCGGGCTCGACGCGGGGCACCAGGGTGGGGTTGACCTTCTCCAGCACCACGGAGCGGTCGATGAGGCACTTGCCCACGTCGTTGCGCGACGGCAGCTCGTACATCACGTTGAGGAGCACCTCTTCGAGGATGGCCCGCAGGCCCCGGGCGCCCGTGCCCCGCAGGAGGGCCTGGTCGGCTACGGCGCCCAGCGCGTCCTCGGTGAACTCGAGCTCGACGTTGTCGAACTGGAAGAACTTCTGGAACTGCTTGGCCAGGGCGTTCTTCGGCTCGTTGAGGATGCGCACCAGGGCTTCCTGGTCGAGGCTGTGCACGGCCCCGATGACGGGCAGCCGGCCGATGAACTCGGGGATGAGCCCGAACTTGAGGAGGTCCTCGGGCAGCACCTGGGCGAGGATCGCACCGAGGTCCTTCTCATCGGCCCGGCGGATGTCGGCCCCGAAGCCGATGCCCTTCCGGCCGATACGGCTCTCGATGATCTTCTCG
>CAZCVW010000447.1:0-2378 GCA_964502185.1 uncultured Burkholderiales bacterium | reverse complement strand
GAAGCCTTCTTGAAGTTCGGTCAGGAGCCTCTGCGGGTCGGGCCGCTGTCGCTGGTGGAAACGGCCGATCCGGCCCCGCCCGGGCCCGGTTGGCAGCGGGTGCGGCCGCAGCTGGCCGGGATCTGCGGGTCCGACCTGGCCACCGTCGGAGGACGGTCATCGCGTTTCTTTGAACCGATCGTTTCGTTTCCGTTCGTGCCCGGGCACGAGGTGGTCGGCCGGCTCGACGACGGCCAGCGGGTGGTCATCGAGCCGGTGCTCGGCTGCGCCGCCCGGGCCATCGACCCGCCCTGCCCGCCGTGCGCCTCGGGCGAATCGGGGCGCTGCTGGCACCTGGCCCACGGGCACCTGAAGCCCGGACTGCAGACGGGCTACTGCGCCGACACCGGCGGCGGCTGGTCCACCGCCCTGATGGCCCACGAGAGCCAGATCCATGCGGTGCCCGAAGCCTTGTCCGACAACGACGCGGTCATGGTCGAGCCGGCCGCCTGCGCCGTGCACGGCGTGTTCCGGGCGAACGTCCCCGAGGGCGGGGTGGCGGTGGTGCTCGGCGCCGGCACCCTCGGCCTCTGTGTTACCGCCGCCCTGCGCCGCTTCGCCTTCCCCGGCACCGTGATCGTGGGCGCCAAGCACCCGCACCAGCAGGCGGAGGCCCGGCGTCTGGGCGCCGACATCGCGGTGGAGCCGGCCGAGGTGTCCCGGGCCGTGCGGCGGGCGGTTCGTTGTCAGATCGTCGGAAATCGACTGGCGGGAGGCGCCGACGTCGTCATCGACTGTGTCGGCAACGGCAACAGCCTCGACGAGGCGCTGGCCATCACCCGTCCCGGGGGCCGGGTGGCGCTGGTCGGCATGCCCGGTGTCGAACGCGTCGACCTGGCGCCCCTGTGGCAGCGGGAGATCGAACTCGTCGGCGCCTACGCCTACGGCACCGAGGACGTGGCCGGCGGCGGCCGGGTGCGCACCTTCGACCTCGCCTTCGACCTGGTGGCCGACGCCGACCTCGGCCGGCTGGTCTCGGCCCGGTACCCGCTCGAGCGCTACCGGGAGGCGATCGAGCACGCGGCCGCCGCCGGAAGCCGCGGCGCGGTCAAGATTGCATTTGAACCGAAGGAGCGCAGAGCTTGACCCGGCCTGGTTACGTCCTGGACGTCGACCGATCGACCCCGCCCATCCTCTTCCACAAAGGGGAAGGGTTCGGGCTGGAGCGCCTGCCCGTCGGCTCCCGGGTGATCTACCCGCCGGAGCCCGAGAAGGCCCTGGCCGATCCCGACGGCGCCGTCCGCCACGCCCTGCTCAACCCGCTGGGCAGGGACCCGCTGCCCGCCCTGCTGCGCCCGGGCATGCGCCTGACGATCGCCTTCGACGACATCTCGCTGCCGCTGCCGCCCATGCGGCCGCCGGACAACCGCCAGCGGGTCATCGAAGCGGTGCTCGACATGGCCGCCGCGGCCGGCGTCGACGACGTCGAGCTGATCGCGGCGACCGCCCTGCACCGGCGGATGACGGACGCCGAGTTGAAGCACGCGGTGGGCAAGCGGGTCTTTGACGCCTTCAACCCGCACGGCGCCATCTACAACCACGACGCCGAGGACCCCGACGGGATGGCTCTCATCGGCCACACCGACGAGGGCGAGCGGGTCGAGATCAACAAGCGGGCGGCCACGTCCGACCTGCTCGTCTACGTGAACATCAACCTCGTGGCCATGGACGGCGGCCACAAGAGCGTGGCCACCGGCCTGGCCGGTTACCCGAGCCTGCGCCACCACCACAACGTCCGGACCATGCAGCACTCCAAGTCGTTCATGGACCAGCGCCACTCCGCCCTCCACTCGTCCAACTGGCGGATGGGCCGGCTGCTGGCCCGGGAAGGGCCGCCGATCTTCCAGATCGAGACGACCCTCAACAACGACACGTTCCCGAAGCCATTCGACTTCCTGCAGCGCCGGGAGTGGGAGTGGTCCTTCAGGGACCGGGCCGCCTACATGGCCGCCGCCTCGAGCCTGGAGCGCACGCCCCGCAAGCTCGCCCGGGAGATCTTCCAGCGGATCGCCTCCCCCCACGCCATGAGCTCGGTGCAGGCGGGCGAGGTGGAGGCCGTCCACGCCCTCACCACCGAGAAGGTGCTGGCCACCCAGCTCGTCCCCGTCAGCGGCCAGACCGACATCCTGACGATGGGGCTGCCCTACATCTGCCCCTACAACGTCAACTCGATCATGAACCCGATCCTGGTCATGTGCATGGGCCTCGGCTACTTCTTCAACATGTACCGGGGGAGGCCCCTGGTGCGCGAGGGCGGCGTGCTCATCATGAGCCACCCCACGCCGTGGGAGTTCCACCCCGTGCATCACCCCAGCTACATCGACTTCTTCGAGGAGGTG
>CAZCVW010000446.1:0-2379 GCA_964502185.1 uncultured Burkholderiales bacterium | reverse complement strand
GCCCGGTACCCGGCTCCGAGCCGGCGGACGCCTTCGGGCCCCAGGCGCTGCGGACGGCGCCGGGCCGCGCCGACGAGGTCGGACAGCTCGTCCCAGGCCCCGCTTCGCTCCCGGATGAATCGGTCTAGGTTCATATCGGTGGACTACGAGGATCGCATCTCGATCGCCACTCCGGAGGGTGTGGAGGTCGAGCTGGTCCTGGCCGGCCTCGGTTCGCGCCTGGTGGCGGCCCTGCTCGACCACCTCATCCTGGGCGTAATCCTGATCGCCCTGTGGATCATGGGCGGGTTGGCGGCGAGCGGGAGCGCGGAACCCGGCGCCCTGGTGGCGCTCCTCGTGGTTGCCTCTTTCCTGGTCCAGTTCGGATACGACGTGGCCTTCGAGACGCTGGCCTCAGGCCGGACGCCCGGAAAGCGAGCGGCGGGCCTGCGGGTGGTCCGCCAGGGGGGTGGCCCGGTGGGCTTCCTGGCCGCCGCCGTCCGCAACCTGTTGCGCCTCGCCGACCTCCTGCCCGGCATCTACGCCGTCGGTGCCGTCTTCATCCTGGCCACGCCCCGCAACCAACGCCTCGGCGACCTGGCCGCCGGCACGCTCGTCGTCCGCGAGCGCCGGCCGGTGGTCACCCACTCCATCCCGGCGGCCTCGGCCCCTGGCAGCTGGGGGGCGGCGGGCGACTTCACGGCCGCCGATCGGCTGGCCGCCTGGGACGTGAGCGGCATCACGACGTCCGACCTCGTGACGGTGCGGCGCTTCCTCGAGCGCCGTCACGAGTTGGAGCCGGAACCCCGCTACCGGATCGCCCGCGATCTGGCCGGGCGCCTCCGGCCCCGGGTCGTCGGGGCGCCGCCCAACACGCATCCCGAGCAATTCCTGGAGGACCTCGCCATAGCCAAGGCGGCCCGCTCCTAGGCCTAGGCGGCCCGCTCTCAAGCCTCGACTTCGCGCCTGCCCTCGAAGGCCCGGCCGAGCGTGATCTCGTCGGCGTACTCCAGGTCGCCGCCGACGGGCAGGCCGCTGGCGATGCGGGTCACCTTGATCTCGAGCGGGCGGAGCAGGCGGGCCAGGTACATGGCCGTGGCCTCGCCCTCGATGTTGGGATTGGTGGCCAGGATGACCTCGGTCACGCCCTCCGCCTCCACCCGACCGAGCAGTTCCCGGACCCGCAGCTGTTCCGGCCCGACACCCTCGATCGGGGAGATGGCGCCCTGGAGCACGTGGTACCGGCCCCGGAACTCGCGGGTGCGCTCGACGGCGACGATGTCCCGGGCGTCCTCCACCACGCAGATCAGCGCCGGGTCGCGGGCCTCGTCCCGGCAGTACCGGCAGTACTCGCCTTCGGCGATGTTGAAGCAGCGGCGGCACCAGGCCACCTTGTCCTTGGCCTCCACGATGGCCTTGGCCAGGCGCTTGGCGTCCTCGGCGGGAATGCGCAACAGGTGGAAGGCGATGCGCTGAGCCGACTTGGGCCCCACCCCCGGGAGTCGGCCCAACTCCTCGACAAGGTCCTGAACCGGTCCCTCGAACACGCAGCTCAGCCGAGCAGGCCGCCGAGGCCAGGCCCCAGCTGCCCGGTGATGCTGCCCATCCGGGACGCCTGGAGCTCCTGAGCCTTCCGGAGCCCCTCGTTCACGGCCGCCACAATCAGATCCTGGAGCATCTCGACGTCGTCAGGGTCGACCGCGCTCGGATCGATCGTGACCGATTCGAGCGCGCCGGTCCCGGTGACGACCGCGGTGACGACGCCGCCCCCGACCGAGGCCTCGACCGTCTCGGTGGCCAGCGCCTCCTGGGTGGCCAGCATGTCCTCCTGCATCTTCTGGACCTGCTCGAGCATCTGGTTCATATCGGGTTGCTTCACCGCGTCACTCCCGGACGGTCTCGCTCTCGACGGTGGCCTCGAAGGTCTTGATGACAAGGCCGACAGGAGAATCTACCCCTCCGTCATCGGAGGTAGGCCGAGCCTCGGAGATCTCGGCCCTCTGCTCGTCGAACTCCCCGCCCCCGGACGGAGCCACCGGGCCGCCCCCGACGGAGTCGTCGGGCACGACCTCGACCCGGACGGCCTGGCCGAGTTCTCGGGACAGTGCGCCCGAGAGCGTGGCGGCCTCGCCTTTGAGGGTGGGCAGGTGGAACTGGCCCAGTCGGGTCGGGAGCCCGACCACGACCTTGCCCGCTTCGACCCTGACCGGCGTCGCTTCCGCGGCCACCGCCCTGAGGCGCGGCTTGAACCCCGACAAGGCCTGCGTCCACGCCGCCGCGGCCTGGTCCAGGGTGAGGTCACCACCGCCGGGGGCAACCGCCGGCGGCGGTGCCACCGAGGCGGCGGGCGCCGGGTCGGCAAACGTGCCGCGCTCCGGTCCCTCCACGGGCCCTGAGCGC
>CAZCVW010000445.1:0-2393 GCA_964502185.1 uncultured Burkholderiales bacterium | reverse complement strand
CGGTAGAAGAACGTGAGCAGCAGCGTGCGGATGTGGGCGCCGTCCACGTCGGCGTCGGTGAGCAGCACGATCTTGTGATAGCGGATCTTCGCGAGGTCGAACTCCTCGCCGATGCCCGCCCCGATGGCCGTGATGAGCGCCTGGATCTCTTCGTTCTTGAGCATCCGGTCGATCCGGGCCCGCTCGACGTTGAGGATCTTCCCCCGGATCGGCAGGATCGCCTGGAACTCCCGGTCACGGGCCTGCTTGGCCGAACCACCGGCTGAGTCGCCCTCGACGATGAACAGCTCGGACACTCGCGGGTCCCGCGACGAGCAGTCGGCCAGCTTGCCCGGCATCGACGCCGACTCGAGCAGCGACTTGCGCCGGGTCAGGTCCCGCGCCTGGCGGGCGGCCATCCGGGCCCGGGACGCCTGGATGATCTTGGCCACGATCTGCTTGGCCTCGGGCGGGTTCTCCTCCAGCCAGTCGCGCAGGCGGGCGTTGGCCGCCTTCTCGACCAGGGACCGCATGACGGTGTTGCCGAGCTTTGTCTTCGTCTGGCCCTCGAACTGCGGGTTCCGCAGCTTCACCGACACGATGGCGGTGAGGCCCTCCCGCACGTCCTCGCCGGCGAAGGGGTCGTCCTTCTCCTTGAGCAGCCCCTTCTCCCGGGCGTAGCGGTTCACGACGTTGGTGAGGGCCTTGCGGAAGCCCTCTTCGTGCATGCCCCCTTCGGTGGTGGCGATGTTGTTGGCGAAACTGTGGAGGCCCTCGTGGTAGCCGGTGTTCCACTGCATGGCCACTTCGACCACGTTGTCGTCCTGCGAATCCTCGAAGAACACCACCTTGCGGTGGAGCGCTTCCTTCGAGGCGTTCAAGTGCTTCACGAAATCGACGATGCCGCCGGTGAACTTGTAGACGTGCTCGAGCGGCTCCTCGGGACGCTCGTCCCGGAAGCGGATCTCGAGGCCCTTGGTCAGAAAGGCCATCTCCCGGAGGCGTTCGAGCAGGGTCTGGGCCCGGAACTCGGTCTCCTCAAAGACGGTGCTGTCCGGCCAGAAAGTGACCGTGGTGCCCTTCTTCCGGGTACCGCTCACCCTCTCCAGCGGACCCTGGGGCCGGCCGCCGTCGGCGTAGACCTGGTGGTAGCGCCCGCCACCCCGGTTGATCTCCAACTCGAGGCGCGCGGACAGGGCGTTGACGACGGAGACGCCGACGCCGTGGAGGCCGCCGGAAATCTTGTAGCCCTCCCCGCCGAACTTGCCGCCGGCATGGAGCATCGTGAGCACGACCTCGGCCGCCGAGATCCCCGGGTACTCGGGATGTTCGTCAACGGGGATGCCGCGGCCGTTGTCCGTCACCCGGCAGCCGCCATCCTTCAGCAGGAAGACTTCGATGGTGTCGCAGTGGCCGGCCATAGCCTCGTCGACCGCGTTGTCGACCACCTCGTAGACGAGGTGGTGGAGCCCCGAAGGCCCCGTCGAACCGATGTACATACCCGGGCGTTCCCGGACCGGGTCGAGGCCCTTCAGAACCGTGATGTCTTTGGCGTCGTACGCCACGGCGCGAACCTTCCGTCGAGAGAGGGGTCGAGATGGCCGCTAGGGGAAGAAAGCGCAGGTCAGCGGCACGAAATCCAACGTTGTCATCTTACCAGAAGGGTGCGACAAGAACGGTCAAAACGAGCCCCCAATCGGGCTTCGGCAAAGGTTGCCCGGCCGGTGGCGGTGAGGAACTAACCGACGGTCAACTCGACGCTGGTGACCAGCCCCGAGCTGTCACTCACCACGATGAAAGCCGCATCCGCGGGCAGGCGGCCGGCGGCGTCGGCCCCGGGGCCGTCCAGCCGCCCGAGCGGCCGGCAGTCCGACGAGTAGAACGCCACGTCGAGGTTGTGCAGACCGAGCAGGTCCTGGCCGGTCGCCCGGACGGGGGCCCCGGCGACCCGGTTCGCCACGGGAATCTCAAAGACCAGGGCGTCAAAACCGAACGGGCCGCGGGAGCCGCAGTTCACCTGCAGGCTGCCCTCGCTGAGCCCGAGCAAGGCCGGGGCCACCAACCGCCCCTGAGCGGAGTAGCGGGCGGGAGGCGTCGGGCCGGACCGCGGATTCGGCGAGACGGGCGGAGCGGGCGCCGGTTCCGCGCGCGGCGCCGGGGCCACGGTCGTAGGTGTCGGGCCCGGCTGGCGGGTGGAGCGGGGAGCCGGGAGCCGGGTCGTCACGGTCATGGAGACCGGCACTCCTTCGTCGCCAGCGCCGGCGGCCGGTGGTCCAGTCCCGGTCGTCGGCGGCTCCGTCACGGTCGTCGGCGGCTCGGTCACGGGGGCGGCGGCGGTCTGGACGGCCGCAGTCGGCGTCCGGGCGTGGAGGGCGCTCTGGCCGGCGGGACTCACGACCCCGGCGAGGGCGAGG
>CAZCVW010000444.1:0-2423 GCA_964502185.1 uncultured Burkholderiales bacterium | reverse complement strand
CCGCAATAGCCGTACGGGTTCTTGGCCAGGTACTGCTGGTGGTAGTCCTCGGCGTAATAGAACTCGCCGGCCGTGGCTATCTCGGTCGTGATGTCGGCATACCCGGCCTGCGTCACGGCGCCGTTGAACGCCTCCCGCGACGCCTGCGCCTGCTCCTGCTGCTCGTCCGAGAACGTGTAGATGGCCGACCGGTACTGGGTCCCCACGTCGTTGCTCTGGCGCATCCCCTGCGTCGGGTCGTGGTTCTCCCAGAAGACCTTGAGCATCGCCTCGTAACTGGTGACCGCCGGGTCGAACACGGCCAGCACGACCTCCGTGTGCCCTGTCCGCCCCGAGCAGACCTCCTCGTAGGACGGGTTCGGCGTGTACCCCCCGGCGTACCCGACGGCCGTCGTATAGACGCCGTCCGCCTCCCAGAACTTCCGCTCCGCCCCCCAGAAGCACCCCATCCCGACGACGATCATCTCGAAGCCCTCCGGGAACGGCGCCACCAGTGGGGTCCCGAGCACGTGATGCCGCCCCGGCACCGGCATCGACTCCGACCGCCCCGGCAGGGCCTGCTCCGGCGCCACCATCTCCGCCTTCTGCCGTCCAAAGAACCCCATAGCCACCTCCAAGTTGTTGCCAGTACCGTATGCCGCCAACGCCCAGGCGTTACGCGGTCTTCCCCCGCCCTCCCGTTCTGGCGTTCACCAGGCCCCAGTAATCGGACCTGACGCACGCCAGTTCCGTGGCCTCTTCCCCCTACCCGTTCCGGCGTTCACCAGGTCCGGTTACCCCGGACTTCTGAACGCCAGTTCGTCCAGGAGGAGGACGGAGTGGACTTGGCTTTGGCGCTCGACCGGCTGGCCCGTGAGCACCACGGGGTCGTGACATGGGAGCAGCGTCAGGTTTTGTGTGCGTAGGAAGGCGGCCGGTCGGACGGGGGACGCTGCGGATACACCGTCACCGTTCCGTCCCGGTCGAACGCCTTCGGGTCGGTCGTCGGGTGCTCACCCGGCAGGTACCGCTTCCCGCCGGCCACGTAGCGGTACATGCCGATCCCCTGCTGGCCGACCTCGTCCTCGCCCGTGGTGGTCGGGTCCCACCAGATCTCGGTGGCGTCGTCGATGGCGAGGTAGTCCTCGAAGGGCCACACACCTTGGCGGCCGAAGGACAGGTGCACGTCGGTGAGCGACCCCTTCCCGGTCGCCGGGAAGCGGAACAGCCCGTCGCGGATGCTCTGCGGCGACAGAGCCGGGCCGCCGAGGTGCATGCCGGTGAAGAACATCCACTCCGTCAGGTAGATGACCCCGTGCGTCGCCCGGGCCGCCGGGCCCCGGCCGTGGTGCCATTCGTGCACCGACCAGGCGTCGGTCTGGTTGAGCGGCGTGCGAGCGGGCAGGAACGACAGGCCGAAAGCGTGCGACCACTGCGTCTGGTCGTAGGTGCGGGCGAAGAAGGTCGTATCGGTGAAGGCCGAGCCGGTCAGTATCCACTCGGGGCTGTAGCGCTGGCGGGTCGCTTCCTGGGTGAAGAACACGGGCGACAGCGGGTCGCCGGCGTAGAGGACGCTGGTGACACCCGAGTCCTTCATGCGGGCGATGAGTGTGCGCGCCTGCTCCTGGGTGGCGGCCGGGTCGATGTTCGCCCCCGTGAAGGCCAGCTTCTCCTTCAGGGTCACGCCGTAGCGGCCCAGTTCCTTCTCGAAGAACTCGATTCCCGACCGGTACGACTGCTCGGCCGTGTCGTAGTAGAGCAACCCGAAGGTGCGGGGCTGCTGGGCCATGAGCACGTCGCCGGCGTGCTGGGCCGGACGTCCCGCCAGCCGCTTGGCCACGTACTCGGCCCGGTGCATGTACCCCTGCGTCGACGACATCAGTGTGGAGAGCACGTAGGGAGCCCGGGACTGGTAGTACTCGGTCGGCTGGGAGATCGTGCAGATACACAGGATCTTGCGGGCGGCCAGTTCGTCGGCGTAGGCGTTGGTGCCGACGGGCCCGCCGAGGGAGGCGAAGGCCTTCATCTCGGTGGCCACCCGGATGGCGTCGGCCCGGGCGGCGGCGTCGTCGTCATCGTCGCCGGACGGGGTCACGAACTCGAGGCGCACCTTCCGGCCCCACGTCTGGTAGTGGTGCTCGAAGTACTCGAGATACGACCGGTAGGTCGCCTTCAGATCCTCGGCGTCGTCGTTGAACCCGGCCGCGGTGAGCAGCGCCTGAGTGGCCGGATTGAGCCGGTTCAGGTAGACGGCCACCGTGATGGTCTCGGCCGTCACTCCCTGGTAGGTGGCCCCGCCGTTGACCGGTACAGACGGCACGCAGGGTGGGGCGTACCGGGTCGGCACGGCCAACCGGCCGGTGGCCGGGTCGCACTCGGGACTGGGCCGCGGCGCAACCTCGCCCACGCCCGGCCGAGCCGCCGTCGTCGGGGTCGAGCCGCCC
>CAZCVW010000443.1:0-2459 GCA_964502185.1 uncultured Burkholderiales bacterium | reverse complement strand
TTTACCGTGGGCGATGGGGGTTTCGAACCCTCGACCTCTGCCGTGTGAAGGCAGCGCTCTCCCGCTGAGCTAATCGCCCGGGAGCCGCGAGAATAGCCGCACGGAACGGTTGTCGGCCGCAGATCAGGCGAGGAGACCGGACGGTTGGAGAACCACCCGGCCGACACCGAAGTCGAACTCCACCTCGTCGTCGCCAACTGCTGCCGCCACCTCTTCGTAGATCCCTTCGCGCAGGACGAAGGCTCGGACGCTCGGCTCGAGGGGATCGGCGATCCAGTACCGGGGGAGCCCCGCGGCGGCGTACCGGTACAGCTTCCTGACCAGGTCGTCGGCCCGGTTGCTGGAGAGCACTTCGACGATCACCTGCGGCGTCCCGGTGAAGCGTACGGCGTCGTCGTCTCGCTCGCACACCATCACGTCGGGGGCCCACTCGTCGGGCCCGGGTTTCCACGCCCATTCATTGATGGCCACGAATCCAGGGGGTGCGGCGCCCCGCAGAGCAGCCGTCAGATTGTGGAGCATCGCCTGGTGCCGGTAGCTCGGGCGGGGGTTCACGATCAGGCACCCGGAGATGTACTGATGACGGACGTCCGGTTCGAGTCGCTCGTATTTCTCCCACGACATGGGGACCACGAGCGGCCGGTCACTCGGAACCTGGTCGCCGACGGACACGCCACCCAGCCTACCGGTCAGCCCGGTTCGGGGACGGCGGGGGCCTGCATGGGGCGGGGCAGGCGGGCCCAGCTGGGGCTGCCGTGGGTGACCGGGCTGGTGGTGGACAGGAGGATGCCGGGGCAGCGGCCGCCCAGCCAGCCGAGGAGCGGGTCGTCGCGGGGGACGTCGATCTCGACCCGGGCCCGGCGCAGGCGGGCGGGGAGGCGGGCGGGCGGGTGGGTCTCGTCGCCGGGCCAGCCGGGGTGGAGGATGCGGGAGGGCACGTTGACGTTGACGCCGGTCCAGGTCACGTGGGCGCGGATGCGCAGCTCGCGCTCCTCCCAGATCACCTCGCGCTCGGGGCCATGGGACCACCACTTGAGGGAGACGGGCTCCTCGCCCGGGGGGACCATGCCCCCGCAGACGGCCAGGGTGGTCTGCTTGAGGCCGCGGCGGCGGCTGAAGGGCATCCCCAACTCGCCCGCCACCAGCTCGACAGAGGGGCCGACCGGCGAGCGGAGGTGGTGGAGGGCGGCCAGGAAGCGGGGCCGGAGGCTCAGGCGGACGAGCAGGATCAGCGCCTCACCCTCGAAGCCCCGAGGTGAACCTCTCTCCGCCATGACGCCAAGTTACCGAAGCCCGGGCTGGGCCGGGACCATGCCCGCTCCATATGCACAAGGAAAGACCGCCCGGCGGGACCGGGCGGTCTCAAAGCTGCAGGTGATGCGCTGCGTCTAGGCGATGGCCCGCACGTTCTGGGCCTGGTCACCCTTCGGCCCGCTCGTGACCTCGAACTCGACCGCCTGGCCTTCCTCGAGGCTCCGGTAGCCGGCACCCTCGATGGCCGAGTAATGCACGAAGACATCCGCTCCACCCTCGCGGGAGATGAAGCCGAAGCCCTTCTCCGCGTTGAACCACTTCACCGTGCCAGTCGCCAAGACCGACTCCTTCCATCGTTGCTACGGAGGGTCGGCCATGACGGACTGCACCCTCACTCCTGCGACGCGCATGATATCCGACCTCCAGCCATGCCTTCGACCCTGTGACCAGTACGCTGTGAGCCCTACTGGATTCCAAGCTTGGCTGGTCAAGACACCAGGGGGTCAGAGGTGGCCGGAAGTGGAAGGGCTCGGCGGTTTCGTCAGGCACGAGAGCTGAAGCAGAACAGCCACGAGCAGATCTGCAGTGCCTGTGAGGCCAATCTGACCCTCGGTGAAACCCATGCCTCGGAGTGCGAGTACGCCGCCGCCGAGAAAGACCCCTGGGCCGTCGAAACCGACGAGGAAGAGGAAGAGGAAGAAGAGGCCTGGTAGCCGCTCTGGCCCTCTCTCTAGTGCCCGTCCAGCAGGTCGGGTAGCTCTTCGTCCCCCTCCGGTGTCGTCCCCGGGCCGGCCTCCTGGGCCAGCCGGCGTACCCCCTCCACCAGTCCTCCGCTCATGTCGCCGGCGGCGAAGCGCGGCGTCATCACGTTGATGCAGCGGGCGCAGGCATCGTCCGGGAGCCGGTCGACGACGTCCGGGGCGGTCACCATCTCGACGCGCTGCTCGGCCGGTGCCACCAGCAGGAGGACGGCCGGTTTCGACGCGAGCCCCGCCTCGGTGAACATCGACTCGGCGTGGGCCCGGGTATCGTCCCGGACGGGGCCGAGGTAGACACAGATCTGGAGGCCGGTGTACTCCTCGGCCAGGTCGACGGCCTTCGCCACCCGCTTCTGATCGCGCTTGCTGAGACCCTTACCAGCTGCCACTGGCCCCTCCACCGCTCGAGCCCCCGCCGCCCCCGCCGCCGAAGCCGCCCCCGCCGCC
>CAZCVW010000442.1:0-2472 GCA_964502185.1 uncultured Burkholderiales bacterium | reverse complement strand
CAGATGGTGACGGCGTCGACGCGGACGATCGCGTCAGTGTCGCTCAGGATCGTGGGCTCGGGTGCATCTTCCCAAGCCTTCTGGCCGGGACCGTGGTACACGAGCGCCTTCATGGCAGACCTCCTGGTCGTCGTGAGGTCGATGATGAGCCCGCGGAGAGCAGGGGAGTAGGGGCCAAAGTCACTCCGTGAGGTCGTATCACCCGTGGGCCAGCTCGGTTCCGGGGCGCTCGTGGCCCGGCGCGTGTGATTCAGCCTTCGAGAGCGACCAGCCGGCGGGAACGGCGCATCGCCTCGAGGTTGCGGAGCACCTCGGCCGTATTACGCCCGAGTGGCCGGCCGCCGACGATGTCGGCCAGCAGGGCGACGGGGACCTCGTCGGGACCCAGCTCCTTCACCCGGACCCAGAAGTTGGCCTCCGGTGGACCGCAGGCCAGGCCCCGGACACCGGCGGTGAGCCGTGCTCCGCCGGCGACCCCACTGAGACCATCGTCGCCGAAGCAGACGAGGCGGTCGCCGTCCAGGGCGTAGCGGACAGCCGCGGTGCGGCCGCCGGGCACGTCGACCCAGATCGTGTGGTGGCTGCGGACCTCGCTCGGCAGGCTCATTGGTGGGCTCCCTCCGGGAGTCTCGGACGGCATCGCGGCCGCGTCAGAAACCGAGACGTTGCCCTTGATCTTCGGCTCGAATCGTTCGAGGGGGCAGGGCCAACGGGCACCTTCCGGAGGGCAGAAGGTCCCGAAGCAGGTGGTCAGTCCAGGAGGGTGTCGTTGGAGCCTCAGGCCGTACAAAAGGCCGAAGGTCCCTATCGGGCCGCCCCGAGGGTTCCTTATCCTCTGCTGGCTGAACACGCCCGCCGTCGAGGCGGACGACCGATGAGGAGTGATCCGATGAACCCCGCCGTCTGGAGCCGCACGCTGGGTGATCTCGTCGCCGAGGTACCGGCCCGCGCCGCGGTGTTCGACCGCTTGGGGTTGGACTACTGCTGTCACGGTCAGCGACTCCTGAGCGATGCCTGCGCCGACGCCGGCCTCGATGCCGCCGCCGTCGCCGACCAGATCGACGTGGTCCGCCGCCCGGCCGGCGGCGACTCCCACCTCACCGGTGACCCGGTGGCCATGGTCGAGGACATCGTGGCCACCCACCACCGGTACCTGCGCTACGAGCTGCCCGAGTTGGAGCAGCTGGCGGAGAAGGTCGACGGTGTCCACGGCGATCGCCACCCGGAGCTGGCACACGTCCGCGAGCTGGTGACGGCTATCCGGGCCGAACTGGAACCGCACCTCGACAAGGAGGAGAAGGTGCTGTTCCCGGCCATCCGCCGGCTGGTCGACGGTCAGCGAGACTTTCCGTTCGGGACCGTCCAGAACCCGATCCGCGTCATGGGCGTGGAGCACGAACGGGCGGGCGAGCTCCTCGCCGCCCTCCGGGCGGTGAGCGACGGGTACACGCCCCCGGCTGACGGTTGCGCCAGCTACCGGGCGCTGTACGCCCGGCTGGCCGACCTGGAAGCGGACACCCACCTGCACATCCACAAGGAGAACAACGTGCTGTTCCCCTTGGTCGTGGACCTGGAGTCGGCGCGCATCGGTTAAGGCCCGGGCGGGGCTGCGCCGGTTCCCGGCGGTGGTGATGACCAGAGCGGATAGTCGATGCCGGCCAGGCGGTTGATCACGAAGGCTTGGACGACGAGGAGGGCGACGGCGACCATGAGGACGGCCAGCTGCTCGGGTTCCCGCAGGATCCCGAGCGACACGATGAGCGTGGTCGCCCCGGCGGGCGGGTGGGGGACGCCGGCCCACACCATGAGGCCGCTGGTGAGGCCGAGGGAGAGGGCGGCCGCGCCCACGCGTGCCGCGGTGACGCTCGTGGCGAGGGCGGGCGGGTCGCCGGTGAGCCCGAAGGCGACGAGGGCGAGGTAACCGGCGGCGGCGCCGATCAGGTGGCCAGCCAGGGTGTTGCGGGGCGAGGCCGCCGGGATCAGGGGCGTGTAGAAGAGCAGGAAGGCGGTCGGTCCGAGGGACGGGAAGACGAACGGTTCGCCGGTCACGAGCGCCACCAGCGACATGGCCGCGATGGCGATCAGCCCGTTCACGAAGGCGAACAGGCCGAGCACCGCCCTCGACGAGTGCCGCTGCGTGAGGGCGGGGATCCGCAGGCGGCGGGCGAGCCCGGAGACAATGGCGGCCATGTCGCCGCTGATCGGGCCCGGGCGGCGGGGCTGGTCCGGTGGCGGGTTCACCGCAGGTAGCGGTAGAAACCGGCCGCCCCGGCGGCGAGGAGGGCGGAGAACCCGGCGGTGACCCAGGTGAGGCGGTCGTCGTCGGCGAGGAGGGCGTCGACGCCGACGGTGAGCAGGAACACCTGGAGGGCGAGGAGCACGACGACGAACAGGCCGACGGCGGCGGGCACGTCTTGGTGGGCCCGGGCCCGCTGCGGGCCCGTTCGCCGGGGGGGAGGCACCTGGGGTGGC
>CAZCVW010000441.1:0-2480 GCA_964502185.1 uncultured Burkholderiales bacterium | reverse complement strand
CGGGCCGCAAGGGCGCGACGGGCAGCAAGGGCACGGCCGGCGCCAAGGTGGAACCGCCCGGCGAACGCCTGTGGGTGGCGGCCGGCGAGGGCGTGTGCCCCCCGAGCCACCCGGTCAAGGCCAAGCTCTCCAGCAAGATCTTCCACGCCCCGGGCGGCCGGAACTACTCCCGCACCCACGCCGACCGTTGCTACCCGGACGAAGCGTCGGCCCAGTCGGACGGCCTCCGCCCGGCCATGCGTTAAGGGCCGGGCCGAGATGCCAGCCGAAGTGTCCCGGTCCGTGCGGCAGCAGCTCCGGGCCAAACCCGGCGTCGCCCTCGACGGTTACGACACCCGCGACACCGGAGGCGTCAGCAAGAGCGAGGGGGTCGAGGAACTCCCGAAGCTCGGAGAGCAGCTGGCCGGCGGGCAGGAACGCCTCTACGCCGAGCACTCCCGCTCGCTGCTCGTCGTCCTGCAGGGCATGGACACGTCAGGCAAGGGCGGCGTGGGCGAGCACGTCCTCGGGTTCATGAACCCGGCCGGCGTGCACGTCACCAGCTTCAAGGCACCCACCAACGAAGAGCAGGCGCACCACTTCCTGTGGCGCATACGCCGCAACGTCCCCTCGCCGGGGCGGGTGGGCGTGTTCGACCGCTCCCACTACGAGGACGTGGGCATCGGGACCGTCCACCACCTCATCGACGAGCGCACCGTTCTGCGGCGCTACGACGAGATCAACCAGTTCGAGGCCGAACTCGCCGCCGGTACGACGGTGGTCAAGTGCTTCCTCCACATCTCCTTCGAGGAGCAGACCAAGCGCCTCCTGGCCCGCCTCGAGGACCCCACGAAACGGTGGAAGTTCAATCCCCGCGACCTCGACGAGCGGGAGCTGTGGCCGGACTACATGGCTGCCTACAGCCGGGCCATCGACCGGTGCAGCACCGACGCCGCGCCCTGGTACGTCGTCCCGGCCGACCGCAAGTGGTACCGCAACTGGGCGATCGCCAGCCTGCTCGCGGAGACGTTCGAGGAGATGGACCCGCACTACCCGCAGCCCGACCTCGACGTCGAGGCGATGAAGGCCCGGCTCCTGGCCCGGTCGCCCGCCCCCGAGCCTCAGTCGCCCGCCCCAGGCACGTAGACGGGCACGGGCCGGGAATCGCCGGGCCTTCAGTCGAGCTCGATCGCCTTGGCGTCGAGGATGCCCGGCTGCGCCCGCAGCTGGTCCACGACCTCGGCCGGGACGACCGAGTCGGTCGACAGGATCATGAGGGCGGCGTCCCCGGTGGGGTTCCGGCCCAGCGCCATGTCGGCGATGTTCACGCCGGCGCCGCCGAGAATCGAGCCGACGGCGCCGATCATCCCCGGACGGTCGTCGTTGCGGACGACCAGCATGAAGCGCGACGGCGGCAGGTCGACGACGTGGTCGTCGATGCCGACGATCCGGGGCGACTGGTTGCGCCCGGCCAGAGTGCCGGCCACGTGGACCTCGCGGTCCCCGCACCGGCCCCGCAGCGAGATGAGGTTGACGTAGTCGCGCGACGACGACGTCTTGATCTCCCGCACCGTGACGCCCCGCTCCTCGGCCAGCTGCGAGGCGTTGACGAAGCTGACCGGCTCCACCACCACCGGGGAGAACACACCCTTCAACACGGACAGGGTGAGGATCCGGCAGTCGTAGTCGGCCACCTGGCCCTCGTAGCAGAGCTCGAGCGACTCCACCACGCCGCCGGTCAAAGCGGTGAACAGCCGCCCGAGCCGCTCGCCGAGGGGCAGGAAGCGCCGGACGGTCTCGGATGCCTCCCCGGCCGCCACGTTCACGGCGTAGGGCACGAAGTCGCCCCGCAAGGCCAGGACCACCTGCTCGGCGATGGTGACGCCCGCCTTGTCCTGCGCCTCCACCGTGGAGGCCCCGAGGTGGGGCGTGACGACGACGGTGTCGAGCTCGAACAGGGGGCTCTTGGTGGTGGGCTCCTCGGAGAACACGTCGAGGGCGGCGCCGGCGACCTGGCCCGAGGTGAGCGCCTCGGCCAGCGCCTCCTCGTCGACGATCCCGCCCCGGGCGGTGTTCACGATGCGGATGCCGGGCTTCGCCTTGGCCAGGAGGGCCCGGCCCACGAGACCTTCCGTCTCCGGCGTCCGGGGCAGGTGGACGGTGAGGAAGTCGGCCTCGGCGACGAGCTGCTCCGGGTTGGAGACCAGCTCGACGCCCATCTGGCGGGCGCGATCGGCGCTCACGTACGGGTCGTAGGCGATCAGATGCATCCCGAAGGCGAGGGCCCGCTGGGCCACCAGACCGCCGACGCGGCCCAGGCCGAGGATGCCGAGCGTCTTGCCGTGGAGCTCGACGCCCTCCCAGCGCGACCGCCGCCAGTTTCCCGCCTTCAGATCGGCGTCCGCCTGGGGGATGTTGCGGGCCTGGGAGATGAGGAGGGCGAGGGGGTGGTCGGCGGCGGAGAGCACGTTCGACTGCGGGGCGTTCACCACCATGACGCC
>CAZCVW010000440.1:0-2481 GCA_964502185.1 uncultured Burkholderiales bacterium | reverse complement strand
TCCATGTTGGCCATGCCGGTGCTCCGTCTCAGGAAGCCTTCCCCGTGTTGGCGACCACGGCGTCGATGATCGTAGGCCAGGCTCCTTCCGGGAGGTCGTGGCCCATGCCCGGTATCAGCAACAGCTGGGCACCGGGGATCGCCTCGGCCGTCTTTCTGCCCCACGACGGGCGGACGAGCGGATCGGCGTCGCCGTGGATGACGAGCGTGGGCAAGTCGAGGCCGGCCAGCCGATCGCTCCAGTCCCCGGCCGAGAGAATGGCCACCAGCTGCCGGGCCAGACCGACCGGATAGAAGGCCCGGTCGTAGAACAGGCCGGCCCGCTGGCGGATCATGTCCTCCTGACGGGGGAAGCCGGGAGAACCGATGGCCTGGGCGCCGGCCACCGCCCCCTCGATGGCCTCCTCCCGGGACCCCGGCGCCGGGCGCATCAGTGCCGCGTTGGCGGCGTTGGTGGGCGGGTCGGCGGCCATCACGCCGGTGGGCGACGACATCACCGAGCACAGGCTGAGCACCCGTACCGGGAAGGCCATGGCCATGTGCTGGGCGATCATTCCACCCATCGACACGCCCACGACATGGGCGGCGGCGATGCCGAGGCTGCCGAGCAGGCCGATGCCGTCGGCGGCCATGTCAGCCAGGGTGTACCCGGGTTTCGCGGTCCCCTGCAGGGCGCCCCAGAGGTCCGGCGGTGGTCCGCCCTCGATCTTGGACGACAGGCCGACGTCCCGGTTGTCGTAGCGGATGACGAAGAAGCCCTGGTCGGCCAGCGCCAGGCAGAACCCGTCGGGCCAGTAGACCAGTTGGCCGCCCAGCCCCATCACCAGGAGCAGGGCGGGGTGGGAGGGGTCTCCGGTCGTCTCGTACTCGATGGTCAGCCCGTTGGCCGTCGTGTTCGCCATGCGTTGCGAGGCTAAGGGGAGCCCAGTTCGGCCAGGAAGGCGTCGAGGAGGTTTGGTCCCCGACCGGCGCCGACGCCGACCGCCCGCCCCTCCACGTCGGCGAGGGCGGCGGCCGCCTCGTCCGGCGACAGGGCCAGCAGCCCGACGAGGGTGGCCGGGTCCCACTCCAGGAGGGCGAGGCACTGGAACAGGGAACCGGCCCGGGTCCGCCGCTGCGACAAGCCCACCACCTTGCGGCCGGCGACCGTCACCTCCCCCGGGCCGAGGCCGGCGAAGCAGACGAGCCGGGACCAGGGGGTCGTCTCGAGGCCACCGGAGTGCCAGACGGCGTTGACGCCCATGGCCCGCAGCGCGGCCGTCCACAGCTCCCCGAGCCAGTGGAAGGACTTCCGCACGTCGGCATCCCACAAGGGGTCTCCGGCGGGAACGGTGACGTCGACCCACAGGGTTCCGCCCGGCTGCACGAGGACCGCTCCTCCCCCGCTGCGTCGGCGGACGACGGACACGCCGGCATGCGCTCCCGTGTCGACGACCTCGTCCCGCTGGGCCGAGCCGAGCACGAGGACGGGCGCGGCCAGGGTGCGGACCACCACGGCCCGACGTCCCGGATCGATGGCCGGGTGGTCCTCCTCCGGAGTGTCGATTTCCGCGACAGTCCATGCAAACGCATTACTGTTGTTCGACAACGCATCATCCCGGCAGGTGAAGGAGCGGACCATGGCGTGGGACTTCGAGACCGACCCTGAATACCAGGAGAAGCTCGACTGGGTCGACCAGTTCATGCGGGAGGACGTCGAACCGCTCGACTACGTGCTGGGCGACGCCTACGACAAGACCGACGAGCGGGCCCTGGCCGCCGTCCGGCCTCTCCAGGCCCAGGTGCGGGAGCGGGGGCTGTGGGCCTGCCACCTCAAGCCGGAGCTCGGCGGCCAGGGCTACGGCCAGGTGAAGCTGGCGCTCCTCAACGAGTTGCTGGGCCGGTCCCGTTGGGCGCCATCCGTCTTCGGTTGCCAGGCGCCGGACTCGGGCAACGCCGAAATCCTGGCCCACTTCGGCACCCCCGAGCAGAAGGCGAAGTACCTCCAGCCCCTCCTCGACGGGACGCTGTCGTCCTGCTACTCGATGACCGAACCCCACGCCGGCGCCGACCCGACGCTGTTCACCACCAGCGCGGTCAGGGACGGCGACCAGTGGATCATCAACGGCGAGAAGTGGTTCTCGTCCAATGCCCGCTACGCCAGCTTCTTCCTCGTCATGGCCGTCACCAACCCGGACGTCAGCGCCTACGAGGGCATGTCGATGTTCATCGTCCCCGCCGAGACGCCGGGCGTCACCATCCTGCGCAACGTCGGGACCGGCGCCGAGTCGGAGAAGGAGGGCAGCCACGGCTACCTCCGCTACACCGACGTGAGGGTGCCGGCCGACCATCTGCTGGGCGGCGAGGGCGGCGCCTTCGGGATCGCTCAGACCCGCCTCGGCGGCGGCCGCATCCACCACGCCATGCGCACGATCGCCCAGGTCCGCAAGGCCTTCGACATGATGTGCGAGCGGGCCCTGTCCCGCCAGACACGCCACGGCCC
>CAZCVW010000439.1:0-2483 GCA_964502185.1 uncultured Burkholderiales bacterium | reverse complement strand
TGTCCGTGGCCATGCGAAAGTCCCCGCTGGTGGCCAGTTGAGGTCCCCGGGCGTGGCCAGTTGATGTCCCCGCTGGTGGCCGTTTGATGTCCCCGCTCCCTCGCTGAGGTCCACCACTGCTGCCCCCTGGGCGGCGACGGTGACAGGTGCCAACCGTGTCGCTGATCGCCGCCCAGGGGAGCCTTGTTGAACGCGAGGGATGAGTTGAACATTGTCGTTGCTTATAACGAGGTCGGCACCTTCCGGGGTGCTGCCGAGATGTGCGGCACGTGCCACAAGACCGTGGCCCGGATCGTGGGGAAGCACGAGGCCGGCGTGGCGGCGGGGGTTCGGGCCCCGAAGCGCCGGAACTATGAGGGGGTGCGGGACGTGGTCCGGCAGCGGGTCACGTCGTCGAAGGGGAAGATCTCGGCCAAGCGGCTCCTGCCCGACGCGAGGGCGGCGGGGTATGAGGGTTCAGCCCGGAACTTCCGGCGCCTGGTGGCCGAATGCAAGCGGCAGTGGCGCCGTGAACAAGGGCGGGTGCGGCGGCCGGCGGTGTGGACGCCGGGCGAGACGCTGATCATCGACTGGGGCGTGGAGGAGGGCCTGCACGTGTTCTGCGCGGTGGCGGCCTGGAGCCGGTTCCGGTTCGTGCGCTTCGCCGGGGACGAACGCCAGGACACCACGCTCCGGCTGCTGGCGGAGTGTTTCGAGATCCTCGGCGGCGTGCCCAAAGTCGTGCTGTCGGACCGCATGGGCTGCCTGAAGGGCGGGGTGGTCGCCAACGTCGTCGTCCCCACGCCGGACTATGTCCGTTTCGCTACCCACTACCGGTTCCGGCCGGATTTCTGCGAGGCGGCCGATCCCGAATCGAAAGGGATGGTCGAGAACCTCGTCGGCTATGCCAAGTCGGATCTCCTGGTGGGACAGGGCCTCTCGGCCGATGACCTGGTGGCCGCGAACGCTGCGGCGGCGGCCTGGTGTGAGGAGGTCAACGGCCTGGTCCACAGTGAGATCGTCGCCGTCCCGGCCGAACGGCTCCTCGTTGAGCAGGCTGTGTTCGGGTCGCTGCCCAGCCTTCGACCGCGGATCGGGCGGGTGGCCGGCCGCAAGGTCGACAAGCTGTCCACCATCCGGTTCGGGTCCGCCCGCTACTCCGTCCCCAAGGCGCTGATCGGCCGGGACCTGTCGGTCCTGGCCGGTGACGGGCGGGTCAAGGTCCTCGACGGAGACGAGATCGTGGCCGACCATCCCCTGGTCGCGCCAGGCGAGTCGTCCATCGTCGACGACCACTACGGCGGGGCCCGTCCCGCTCCCCGGCGGGCCGTCCGGCCCCGCACCCCGACCGAGAAGAGGTTCTGCCAGTTGGGTTCCACTGCGGAGGCGTTCATCAAGGGAGCCGCCGCGGCCGGGGTCACCAAACTCCCCAGCGAACTGGCCGACATCCTCGGCCTCGAGGCCGCCCACGGCCGTCAGGCGCTGATCGCGGCGCTGGAACGAGCCGTTGCCTTCGGGCGGTGGCGGGCGGCCGACATCCGCTCCATCCTGGCCGCCGGCCCCGGGGCACCCCAGCCCACCCCGGCCGGCGAAGCCCTCGTCTACCCATTCCCGGCCGTCCCGTCCCGGTCCCTGGATGACTACCGCGCCGAGGAACTCGGGTGACCGCCCCCACCCCCGAACTCGCCCCGGATCTGACCGCCGGCCTGCGCCGCCTCAAGCTCGCCGCCATGCGCCGCCTCGCCCCGGACCTGCTCCTCACCGCCAAGACGCAACGGTGGTCACCCGAGGAACTGCTCCGCACCCTGATCGAAGCCGAACTGGCCGCCCGGGACGAGTCCAACGCCCGGGCCCGCCTCAAAGCGGCCGCCTTCCCCGTGCGCAAGACCCTCGACGAGTTCGACCTCGCCGCCTCGTCGGTGCCGAAGGCCACCTTCGACTACCTCGCCTCCCTGGAATGGTTGCGGGCCAAGGAGAACGTGTGCCTGATCGGCCCGGCCGGGACCGGCAAGAGCCACCTCCTCGTCGCCGTCGGCCACGCCGCCGTCGACGCCGGCTTCCGGGTCCGCTACCTCTCCGCCGCCGACCTGGCCGACACCCTCTACCGAGGCCTGGCCGACAACTCCGTCGGCCGAGTGATCGACAACCTGCTCCGCAACGACCTCGTGATCCTCGACGAACTCGGCTTCGCTCCGCTCGACGACACCGCCGCCCAACTCCTGTTCCGGTTCGTCGCGTCCGCCTACGAGCGACGATCCCTCGGGATCAGCTCCCACTGGCCCTTCGAACAGTGGGGCCGGTTCCTTCCCGAGCACACCACCGCCGTCAGCCTCCTCGACCGGCTCCTCCACCACTGCAACATCGTCATCACCGACGGCGAATCATTCCGAATGCGAGAAGCCCGAACCACCAACGGAAGGAGACCTCCGAAGACCCCCTAACCAACCCCGAGGAGCGGGGACATCCGCTGGCCACCAGCGGGGACCTCCAACTGGCCATTGACA
>CAZCVW010000438.1:0-2487 GCA_964502185.1 uncultured Burkholderiales bacterium | reverse complement strand
GCCGGCACGGAGGGCGCCTGGATCCAGTGGCGCCGGATGACCACGACGACCTCGGGCGGGGCGCTCGACGTGGCGGTGGGCGGGGCCACCCCCGCCTCCTTCGAGTCGAGGGCCGCGTCGGGCAACCCCTGCGTGCCCGCGGTGGCCGCGATGGCCATCCCGGCCACCATCCCGAGGGCCGCGGCCGAGCTCAGCCCGGCGGTGAGAATCCGGGCCGAGGCGGCGGCGTGGCCCCGACGCCGGCGGGTCGGCTCGACCATCAGTCGTCCTCGTCGGAATCGTCGTCATCGTGTTCACTGCGGTCGTCCGAATCGTCGTCGTCGAATCCCGATCGCTGTAAGGCGACGGTGACGGTGGGGCGAGTCGTTGCCGGGGCGGCGGGCACCGGGACGTAGATGTCCTCGTAGCGCACGGTCACCCTGGGGTCGGTGCCGGTCGAGGTCGGCGGCGTCACTGCGGCGTCGACCACCTGGGCCACCCGGCCCGCTTCCAGCTGGCCCACGGGGGCCGAAACTGCTTGACCGAAGCCGAGCAGGCCGAAGTTAGCGGCGATGGCGGTTATCGCCCCGACGGTGGTGGCGGCGGTGGCGGCCGCGATCGCCATGGCTCGACGGCGTTCCATGTCTGAGGTCCTTTCGGGAGGTGCTCTCGGATCAACTGAGCCCACGGTACGGAGGGCCGCCCCAGGAGCAGGGCAGGCCAAGGTGAGGTTCCGGTAAAGGAACTCCGGCCGTTCGGCCAGGAAAAAAAGGGCGATCGGCCCCGCCGAGCGGCGCCCCCGGGCGCGATGGTGGTGGCCATGCGCGTGCTCCTCGTGGAAGATGACGACACCATCGCCGACCCGCTGGTCAAGGGTCTGTTGCGGGAAGGGTTCGCGGTCGAGCGGGTGGCGACCGGAACGGCGGCGCTGCAGTCGGCCCCCGCCGACCTCATCCTCTTGGACCTGGGCCTTCCCGACCTCGACGGCTACGAGGTGTGCCGGCGGATCCGGGCCCGCGGCGACGTGCCCCTCATCGTGGTCACGGCCCGGGGGGAGGAGGTGGACCGGGTCATCGGCTTGGAGCTCGGCGCCGACGACTATCTGGTCAAGCCCTTCGGGTTCCGGGAGCTGCTGGCCCGGATCCGGGCGGTGACGCGGCGCACGGCGGCCCGCTCCGAGCCCTCGGAGCCGCTGCGGCTCGGATCCGTGACGATCGATCGGCGCGCCCACCGGGTCGCCGTTGGCGGCCGAGAAGTCGCCCTGAGCCGGAAGGAATACGAGCTCCTCGACTTCCTGGCCGCCGACCCCGGCGCGGTCTGCACCCGTGAGGACATCATCGACGCCGTCTGGGACCCCCACTGGTACGGGCCGACGAAGACGCTCGACGTCCACGTGGCCTCGCTGCGCCGGAAGCTGGGCGATCCCGGGCTCATCGAAACGGTGCGGGGCATCGGCTACCGGCTGCGGGGAGCGCCGGCGTGAGACGCCGGCTCCTGGTCAGCTACCTCGCGCTCATCCTCTTCGTGCTCCTCGTGCTCGAGGTGCCTCTCGGCGTGATCTTCGCCCGCCGGCAACTGGGGGAACTCACCACCCAGGTGGAACGAGACGCCGTGGTCACGGCCAGCCTGGTGGAGGACGCCCTCGAGGCGGGCCGAGCGGTCGACGCGGCCGGGCTGCTGAGCCGCTACGCGGGCGACACCGGCGCCCGGGTCGTGGTGGTGGATCACCGTGGGGTGGCCGTGGCCGACTCGTCACCGGGCGGCACCGGCTCTTTCGCCAACCGCCCCGAGGTGGCCCAGGCCCTCGCCGGGCGCGTGGCGACCGGCACCCGCCACTCCGTGACCCTGGGCGCCGACCTCCTGTACGTGGCCGTACCCGTCGCGTCGGGCGGAGTCGTACACGGGGCCGTCCGGATCACCTACCCCACCTCCGCCGTCGACCGGCGGGTCCGGCGCAGCTGGCTGACGTTGGCCGCCGTGGCCGCCGTGTCCCTTCTGGCCGCGGCGGCGCTGGCCGCCGGTCTGGCCAGCTCCATCTCCCGGCCGCTGCGACGCCTGCAGCGGGCCGCGGCCGACGCCGGGCGGGGCGACCTCACCGCCCGGGCCCCCACGAACGAGGGTCCACCCGAAGTGCGATCGTTGGCCGCCGCCTTCAACGACACCGCCGAACGCCTCGCCGGGGTCCTCGCCTCGCAGGACGCCTTCGTAGCCGACGCCTCCCACCAGCTCCGCAGTCCGCTCACCGCCCTGCGGCTGCGCCTGGAGAACCTCGAAGCCGAAGTGGGGGGCGAGGCGCAGGAAGACCTGCGTGGGGCGGGGGCCGAAGCCCAGCGGCTGTCCCGCACGGTGGACGCGCTGCTGGCCCTGGCGAGGGCCGATCGGGCGGCGGGAGCGCCACCCGCGGGCGTGGTCGACCCGCTGGCGATCCTCGAGGAGCGACGGGCGGCCTGGTCGTCACTGGCCGACGAGCGGAGCCTGCGCCTGGTGGTGGAGCGGCCGGACGAGCCC
>CAZCVW010000437.1:0-2491 GCA_964502185.1 uncultured Burkholderiales bacterium | reverse complement strand
GCCGCGGTGGCCGACCCCAAGGGCACGGCGGCGGCCGCCTTCGCCGGATTCCCCCTCGACCGGGTGCCGGTGGCGGGCAAGACCGGCACCGCCCAGGTGACCGGCAAGGCCGACACGTCGCTCTTCGCCGCCGTCGTCCCGGCCACGGCGCCCCGCTACGCGGTCGCCGTCGTCGTCGAGGAAGCCGGGTTCGGTTCGGTGGTGGCCGCCCCGGTCGCCCGCCGGGTCATGGACGCACTGGGCCTATGAGTGGGCCTATGAGGTCGCTCCGGCGCGGCGACCCGGTCCTCATCGGCGCCGCGCTGGCCACCGCCGCCCTCGGCCTGCTGGCCGTCTCCTCGGCCACCCGGGCCGAACCGGGCGCAGGTGGTTCGGCGTCGTTCGTGGCCCGCCAGCTGGTCTGGGTGGTGCTCGGCCTCGGTGTCATGGTGGCGGTCGGCGCCGTCGACCTACGGGTGGTCCGGCGGCTCATCCCGGCCGCTTATGGGCTGACCGTCCTGACCCTGGTGGCCGTGCTGTCGCCGCTCGGGTCGTCGGCCAACGGCGCCCAGGCCTGGTTCGACTTCGGCCCGCTGCGGCTCCAGCCCGCCGAACTGGCAAAACCCGTCCTGGTCCTCGTCCTCGCCGCCCATGCCGGACGGGCCCGAGGGGGCCCGCACGGGGTTCGGCTCACCCGGGGTCAGCTCCTCGGGGCCCTCGCCCAGGCCGTCCCCCTGGTCGGGCTCGTCCTCCTCCAACCCGACCTCGGGACCGCGGTCGTCCTCCTGGTGATCACCGGCGGGATGGTGGTCGTGGCCGGGGCCCGGGGCCGGCACCTGGCCGTGCTGGTGGGGATGGGTGTTCTGGCCGTCGCCGGCGTCTTCAAGGCCGGGATGGTGGCGCCCTACCAGGTCGACCGGCTCACCAGTTTCCTCGACCAGTCCGGCGATCCGCAGGGTGCCACCTGGAACCTGGAGCAGGCCAAGATCGCCATCGGGTCCGGCGGCCTGGCCGGCGCCGGCCTGTTCGAAGGGAGCCAGACCGCCCTCGCCTACGTGCCCGAACAGCACACCGACTTCGTCTTCACGGTGGTGGGGGAGGAACTCGGCCTCCTCGGTGGTCTCACCCTCCTCGGCCTCTTCGGCGTGATGGCCTGGCGCACGTGGCGGGCTGCCTGGCTCGCCTCGGACACCTTCGGTGCGCTGTGCTGCACCGGCGTGCTGGCCATGTTCGTGTTCCAGGTTTTCCAGAACATGGGCATGACGATGGGCATCACCCCGATCACCGGAATCCCGCTCCCGTTCCTGTCCTACGGTGGGTCGTCCACCATCGCGTCGTTCGCCGCCGTCGGCCTAGTGGCCAATGTGTCGCGGTGCCCGAAGCGGGCCACGGCGGGCGCTTGGAGGACGCTCGGGCGCCCCGAGCCCGGACGGCTAGACTGGCTGTCGACGTGATGGAGATCCTCAGGCCGCTTAACCACTTTCCGCTGGCCGAGGCGCTTGAGCCTGTTTTCCCCTACGGCTGGCGCCGGTGTGCCCGGCATGACGCCGTCTGGTCCGTGTTGGGCCTGCTGACTGGCTGGCTGGCGTTGTTCGCCGCCCCCCATCACCTCCACGGTGCCCCGGGCACCCCACATTCGCAACGCGCGCCATGGCAGGGCTGCGAGCCCGCCGTCGCGCGCCGGCGCGCCGTCCCGGCGCAAAGGAAAGGGTTCCATGTCGGACGAGACGATCCCGGAGGCTCGGGCGGCCTCCGACGAGCCGGCCGCGATCCCGCGGCCGCTCGAACGCGAGCCAGGCCCACTGTCCATCGACGTCGGTGCGGGAGAGACATCCGGAGCGGAAGACGGTCCAACTGTTCGGCGCCGTCGTCGGCGCGGTTCCCGGGGAGGCCGTAACCGGCGCAGGCCCGCCGGCGCCGGAACCTCCGAAGGGCAGGACGCCGAGTTCTCTGAAGAGCAGGACCAGGGCGACTCCGGTGAGGACTACAACGATCCGGCTGCCGACCGCGGCCTGACCGCCGAAGACGTCGCCGCCAAGGCAAAGACCGAAGCGGGCCTCGACGGCGAACGGGTCGCCAGCCGGGCACCCCGGACCCGCCGGTCGCCTTCCGCCTCGGGATCCGGGTCCGCGACGCGTTCCCGGTCCGGCGGCGCGGATGCCGCCGCCGAAGCGTCCGACGGCTCGGCGGCCACTCCCGCCCGGACCAGCCGGTCGGGTTCTGGCTCCGGGGGCTCTGCCTCCGGCGCCGGTCGGCGTCCCGCGTCGACGTCGGGAGCGGCTGCCGGCACGGCGTCATCCGGGTCACGGAGCCGCTCGGGCTCCGGACGGTCCCGCTCCTCGTCGGCCGAGACATCCGACGACGACGCTCCGGTCATCGACGTGGCCGGCGCCGAGACACCGGCGAGGCCCACGCCGCGCACACCGTCCCTGCGGAGCACTCGGGCCGAGGCCGCCGCCGAGGAGGCTCCTGCGCCCCGGACCCGGTCGGCCCGCGGTCGCCGACCCGAACC
>CAZCVW010000436.1:0-2504 GCA_964502185.1 uncultured Burkholderiales bacterium | reverse complement strand
GGCCCGCACGTCGAACGCCCGGACGGGGGCGCCGGACAGCCGCGCGACGCCCCGGACCACCGCGTGGCGGCCTTCGGTGCGGACGTCGGCGCCCATGCGGCACAGCTCCGAGGCGAAGGCGAAGCGCCCGTCGAAGAGGTTCTCGGTCACGATGGCGCTGCCCTCGCTGACGGAGGCGAGCGCCACCGCCTGGGGCATGAAATCGGTGGCGAAACCGGGATAGGGCAGGGTGGCGATGTCGACGGCCTTGAGCCGGCTGCGGGCGAAGGCCCAGATGCCGTCGGCGGTGGGCGACACCTTCATCCCCATGGCCCCGAGCTTGAGGGCGAGCATCTCGAGGTGCTCGAGCCGGGGGCCGATGAGGCTCACCTCGCCGCCGGCGATCCCGCAGGCCATGAGGAGCGTGCCCGCCTCGATGCGATCGGCCATGAGTTCGGCGTCCACCGGGTTGAGCTCGGTGACCCCCTCGATCTCGATGGTGGAGGTCCCCGCCCCCACGATCTGGGCGCCCATCCGGGTGAGGTAGGCGGCCAGGGCGGTGATCTCGGGTTCCCGGGCGGCGTTGTCGATAACGGTGGTTCCCTTCGCCCTCACCGCCGCCGTCAGGAGGTTCTCGGTGGCGCCCACGCTCGGGAACTCCAGCACGATGCGGGCGCCCTTGAGCGCCTGGGCCCTGGCCTCGATGTAGCCGTGGACGACCTGGGTCTCGACGCCCATCGCCTCCAGGCCGGCCAGGTGCATGTGCAGCGGCCGGCTGCCGATGGCGTCACCGCCGGGGAGCGCCACCCGGGCCTCCCGGCAGCGGCCGATGAGCGGCCCCAACACGTTGATCGAAGCCCGCATCCGGGAGACCAGCTCGTAGGGCGCCTCGGGGTTCAGCTCGCCGCTGGTGTCGACGCGCAGCGTGTCGGGCCCGGTCCAGTCGACGGTGGCGCCGATGACCCGCATGACCTCGATCATCACCTCGGAGTCCGCCACCGGCGGCATGTTGGTGAACGTCGAGGTGCCGGGGGCGAGAATGGCGGCGGCCAGCTGCTTGAGGCCGGAGTTCTTGGTCGCCCCCGAGACTTTGATCTCGCCGTCGAGCGGGGGTCCGGAGCGCACCACGAAGCGGTTCATTGCCGGCTCATGGTACGGCCCGGCGTGTCCCTCAGGGCGGAACCTCTTCAGCTGTTCTTGTAGGCCGGAGGGCGCTTCTGGGCGAAGGCGGTGACGGCTTCGATGAAGTCCGCCGACCGGATGCACTCGGCCTGGCCGACGGCCGCCTCCCGCAGACCCTCGGCCAGGGTCTGACGGGACGAGGCGTCGACGGCCCGCTTGGCGCCCCGCACGGCGATGGGGGGTTGGGCGGCCAGCGTCTCGGCCAGGTCGGTGACGACCGGCTCCAGCTCCTCGTCGTCGACCAGCTGGTTGGCGAGGCCGATCCGGTAGGCCTCGTCGGCGTCGAAGCTCCCGCCCATCCAGATGAGCTCCTTGGCCTTGGCCGGGCCGACGATCCGGGGCAGCCAGTAGGTGCCGCCGAGGTCGGGCAGCAGGCCGTACTTGTGCTCGGGCAGGGCGAACTTCGTCCCCCGGACCACGACGCGCAGGTCGCAGGCCAGGGCCAGCTGGCAGCCCCCGCCGAGGGCGAAGCCGCGAACCGCGGCGATCGTCGGGTAGGGCGCCTCGGCCAGCCAGTCGTAAGCGGCCTGCAGGTCGATGATGCCCTCGACCAACCGGTCCTCGCCGGGAAGGTCGGTGGTGGCGTTGCCAGAGCCCGCCTCGGCGAAGACGCCGGCCGACGTATTGGCCGAGCCGGCCTGGGTCCCGAAGGACGACGTGTCGATCCCGCTGGAGAAGGCCCGCCCCTCCCCGATCACGACGAGGGCTCGCAGGTCGGGGTCGTCCCGCAGTTCGGCCCCGAGCTTGGCCATCTCCGCCCACATGTCGATCGTGAACGAGTTGAGCCGGTCAGCCCGGTTGATCCGCAGCCAGCCGACGGCCCCGACCCGTTCGAAGAGGAAGTTCTCCATTTTCGCACCTCCTGGCCACGAGGCTACCGGTCACAGCGAGGCGACCCAGGAGGCCGAGACCTCCGCCACCTCGGCCAGGACGTCGGCCGGCGTCAGGCCGGATCGCTTCGGGACCCGGTATCCGTGGTCGGCGCTCGCCAGCCAGTGGAACGTGACCGGCCCGGGGATCAGGCCGGCGGCCTCTTCGAGCATCGGCCGGGGTGCCATGGCGTCCCGGTCTCCCGAGACGAAGAGCACAGGCAGGCGCAGCCGGGGGAAGTGCTCGGTGCGGAGCCGTTCGGGCTTCCCGGCCGGGTGGAGGGGATAGCCGAGGAGCAGGAGGCCGAGGGCGGGGACGGGGTCCTCCTCTCCGGGGGACACCCCCGAGCCCCCGGGCTCGGCCCCGGCGACGAGGGAGCAGTAGCGCCCGCCCATCGAGCGGCCGCCGATCACCAGGCGGTCGGGCGTCAGGCCCGTCCGCTCGGCCAGGTCGGCGACGGCCTGGCGCGTGGC
>CAZCVW010000435.1:0-2511 GCA_964502185.1 uncultured Burkholderiales bacterium | reverse complement strand
GGGCGCCGCAGGCGGCGCACCCTGGCAGGTGGGCCTGCTCGCCGGCGGCGCCGGGGGGCGCGCCGGCTTCGCCGTCGAGGAGGGCGGAGATGACCTCGTCGTCGAGGTGGGCGGAAGCGGCGGTCGGATCCATGTTCACGTCGTTTGGCGTTCGGGACGGGCGTCTGGTTCCCCGGGTGTTCCACCGAGATGAGCGGCGATGGCGGCGCGGCCGCGGGCGATGCGGGAGCGGACCGTTCCGAGGGGGATGCCGAGGGCGTCGGCGATCTCGGCGTAGTCGAGGTCGCAGAGGTCACGCAGGACGACGGCGGCCCGGAACTCCGGAGCCAAGGTGGCCAGGGCGGCATCGACGTCGATCCGGGCCCCGACCACGGATTCGACCGATCCAGAGCCCCCCGGGCCCTCTCCGACCGGCACAGACCGCCCGCCCGGACCCGGTTCCACGACGGCGTCGACCGGCGTCGGCCGGCGGCCCCGGCGTCGGAGTTCGTCGAGGGCGGCGTTGGTGGCGACCCGGTACAGCCAGGTGGTGAAGGCCGACCGGCCGTCGTAGCGGTGGATGCCGCGGGTGACGGCGATGAGGGCTTCCTGGGTCGCGTCGAGGGCGTCCTCGCGGTGACCGGTCACCCGCCGGCAGATGGCATGGACCCGGTCGAAGTGCCGGGCCAGCAGAGTCTCGAGGGCGGCGCGGTCGCCGGCTCCGGCCGCCAGGGCCAGAGCTTCGTCGGTGGAGCCGCTCCCCGGCGGCGGTGTCATCCCCGCCCCTCAGCTCGAAATCTTGACCTCGGCGACATCGAGGCGGAAGCCGCCCTCGGGCGCCGGTAACGCCGGTAACGAGGTGAACCAGACCAGCACGTGGCGGCCCTTGACCCCGTTGAGGTCGAATCGCCCGGTACCCGCCGTCTCGGGCTTTCCCCACCCGACCAGGTTCGGTGCGGGCCGGTCGGCCACGAAGATCTCGGCGCTCCAACCCGCCTGCCCGGGAGCGGTGACCTCGACCGAGTTCACGCGACGGCTGGCCCCCAGATCGAAGGAGACGCCGACGCCCTCCTTCAGCTTGGGGAAGTTGGCGTTGTACCGGTCGGTCTTCCAGAAGGTGGCCGGGTCACTGTCCACCAGATTTCCGACGGAGGCCGAGTTCTCGTCGCCGTCCGAGCCCTCGGGGTCGAAGGTCATCGGCAGCGCAACCGTTGGGGCCGATCCGGCGGCGGCCAAGGGGCCGTCACCCGTGGGGGTCTGAACCGGGTCGGCCCCGTCGCCGCCGCCCGTCATGAGCACGGCGGCCATGACGAGGAGGAGCACAATCCCGAGCGCGGTGGCGGCCCGGGCCGGGAAGCGCCGGTCCACCTTCACCGGGGTGGCGATCCCGGCGGGCGGCGTGAGCGCCTCGGAGCCGTCGAGGTCGATGGCCATCAGGCTGGAGCGCATCTCCGAGGCGGACCGGAACCGGGTCGCCGGGTCGCGGGCCAGCGACCGCAGCACGATCGCCTCGAGGTTGCGGGGAATCTCGGGGCGGCGGTCCCGCAGGCTGCCGGGGGCCGCCGTGAGCCGGGCCACGGCGGTCGAAAGATCGGAGTCGCCGACAAAGGGAGGGGCCCCGGAGAGCATCTCGTAGAGGACGATGCCCAGCGCGTAGACGTCGCTGGCGGCGTCGGCGGGGCTGCCGCTGACCTGCTCGGGCGAGAGGTACTTGGCCGTCCCCATGACCACACCCGTGCGGGTCAGGTCGTTGCCCGCCCCCGCTTTGGCGATGCCGAAGTCGGCCACCTTCACGTGCCCGTCGGGCCGCAGGAGGATGTTGGCCGGCTTCACGTCGCGGTGGATCACGCCGTGGGCGTGGGCACAGGCCAGCGCGTCGGCCACCTGGGCGGCGATGTCGACGGCGGTCACCAGGGGAAGGCTGCCCTGGCTCTTTAGCAGCCGGGCCAGGGTGATGCCGTCCACGAGTTCCATGACGATGTAGGCGACTTCGGCGTCGCGCCCGGTGTCGTAGGTCGTGACGATGTTGGGGTGGGCCAGCCCGGCGGCGGCTACCGCTTCGCGGCGGAACCGGGTCCGGAACCCGTCATCGCCGGCGAGGTGGGCATGCAGGACCTTGATGGCGACCCTGCGGGTGAGCACGCGGTCCTCGGCCTCCCAGACGGTCGCCATGCCGCCGCGCGCCAACTCCCGGCGGAGGCGATAGCGGCCTCCGAGGACGCGGTCGGCGGCCAGGGTTTCCACAGTAAGCCCACCGTACCGCCAAGACGGGGTGGCACCGGTGCACCCGGTCAGCGGCTGTAGCGAGCCCGAAGGCGGCGTACCAACTCGGAGGCCTCGGGTACCCGGAACACCGACAGGGCCGCCGCATAGGTGGCGACCCCCACGGCCAACCCGACGGTCACCGGAAGGGCGGGCGGAGTGGTGTCAGTGGTGTCCCCGAGCGCGGCGACGGCCAGCAGGACGGCGCCCGCCATGGCCACGGCCGCTCCGGCAATGCGGGCCAGGCCGAGGGCCATCTGGGCGCCGTCG
>CAZCVW010000434.1:0-2522 GCA_964502185.1 uncultured Burkholderiales bacterium | reverse complement strand
GTGGCCGCCCCGCCACACCTGGGCCACGACGCCGCCGTGGGTCACCGGCGGGGTCCCGGCGACCAGCTCGGCTTTGAGCCGGCGCCACATGGCCCGGTCGTTGCGTTCCAGTGCCACGAAGGCGCCGGCGTCGCAGATCAAGGTCACGCCGCACCCCGGCGCCGCTTCGCCTTGGCCCGCACGGCAGCGGCGGCGTCGCGGTCGGTGCGAGCCTGCTCCAGGAGCTCCTCGGGCCCGATGACGCCGTGGTCGGCCTCATAGGCCGAGACCGCTTCGGCGAGCGCCGCCAGGCGGTGGTCTTTGGCGGCCTTGTCCCGCAGGGCTTCGTTCACCCAGGCGCTCACCGACTCGGCCCGACCTTCGGTCACCGCCGCCCCGCCGGCCGCCGCCAACGCCGCGTCGACCGACACCGTCAGCCGCTCTTTCTTCATACGATCATCATACTCGACAGTGCAGGCCGTAAGCACCTGGGTCGGTGGTCCTGCTCGACGACCCGGCCATGCTGGAGGGTGGCCGGGCACGGTCTCTGCGAGACTGCGCCGATGGCCACCATGGTGGCGCTGCTGCGCGGGGTGAACGTCGGCGGGAAGAACAAGCTCGCTATGAACGATCTTCGCGACATCGCGACGGCGTGCGGGTACGAGCAGGTTCGGACGTACATCCAAAGCGGCAACCTCGTGTTCTCGACGACGACGAGCGACACCGAAGTGATGGCGAGAGAGCTCCGGGCGGCGATCGCCCAGGCCACAAACGTCGATCCCGACGTGGTCGTACGCAACCGCGACGAACTCGCCTCGGTGGTCAAGACGAACCCGTACCTGAAACGGGGGGAAGACCCCGGCCACCTGCACGTCGTCTTCCTGAGCGGCTCGGCGAGGGCCTCCGTCCCGCTGGCCGACCTCGCTTCCTACGCGCCGGAAGAGGCCGCCGCCGTAGGACGGCAGCTCTACCTGTTCCTGCCGTCCGGCGTCGGCCGCAGCAAGCTCGCCGCCGACCTCAGCCGGCAGAAGGGCCCGGCCGGCACGATGCGGAACTGGCGAACGGTGACCAAGCTCCTGGAGATGGCGGACGAGACGGGGTAGTCATACGGATCGGTATACTTTTGGTATGACGGTCCAGATCGCAGTGAAACTGCCCGACGAGCTGCTCGCTCGGCTGGACGAGCTCGTCCGCTCCGGGCATTTCCCGAGCCGCTCCGGCGGGATACGGCGGGCGCTGGAGGTGCTGCTGAGTGCCGAGGGGCGCCGTCGAATCGATGCGGCCTTCGCCGAGGGCTTCCGTCGGGTGCCGGATGACGGCCCGGAACTGGCCGAGGCGACTCGCCTCGCGGTCGAGGCCATCGAGGAGGAACCGTGGGAGCGGTGGTGGTAGCGCGCGGCGAGGTCTGGTGGGGAGAAACGCCGGACGAGAAAGGCCGGCCGTTCCTGGTCGTGAGCCGGGATGCGGCCAACGCCGTGATGCAGCGGGTGTTGGTGGCCCCCGTCAGCCGGCGGATCCGAGGTGTGCCCAGCGAACTGCCGCTCGGAGACGGCGAAGGCTTGCCGGTGGATTCGGTAGCCAGTTTCGACAACCTCCGGCCGTTCCCGAAAGCCATGCTCGTACGCCGTCTCGGCGCCCTGGGCCCCGACCGGCGTCATGAACTGTGCGCGGTTGCGGCCGTCACCCTCGACTGCTGACGGCCCATCCGGGCGCGTGGCCGCCCGGGAAAATCGGGCCGTGGCCGCCCGCGGCGGCTCCTACCCTGGGGAACCCTCAACGCCGAGGTGTCCCCATGCCTGCCGCCGCGCCGCCGCCCACCCCCGCCATCGAAACCCACGCCGTCACCCGGACCTTCCGCGTCAAAGGAGCGCCGGACAAGACGGCCCTGGGCGGGGTCGACCTGACCATCCCCCGGGGGGAGCTGTTCGGGCTACTCGGGCCCAACGGGGCCGGGAAGACCACGCTCATCAAGATCCTGGTCACGCTGCTGCTGCCGTCGTCCGGCATGGCGAAGGTGGCCGGGTTCGACGTGGCCACCCAAGCCCAGGAGGTGCGGCGGCGGATCTCGATGGTGTCGGGCGGGGAGACCACCGGATTCGGGCTGCTGACGGTGGCCGAGCAGCTCTGGATGTTCTCTCAGTTCCACGGCATGCGGACCCGGGACGCCAGGCGCCGCATTGGTGAGCTGCTCGATGTCGTCGGCCTCGGCGACCAGCACAGGACCCGGGTGTCCGACTTGTCCACCGGCATGCGCCAGCGGCTCAACCTGGCCCGTGGGTTCCTCACCGACCCCGAGGTCCTGTTCCTCGACGAGCCCACCGTCGGGCTCGACGTGGCTGCCGCCCGGGACCTGCGGGCCTACGTCCGCCGGTGGATGGCGGAGCGTCCGGAGCGGACCATCCTCCTCACCACCCACTACCTGGCCGAGGCCGACCAGCTTTGCAACCGGGTGGCCATCATCGACCGGGGGGCCATCCTGGCCTGCGACTCGCCCGCCGGCCTCCGCCGGGGGGCGGCCGGCGGGCGGCGCTACCAGGTGCGCA
>CAZCVW010000433.1:0-2525 GCA_964502185.1 uncultured Burkholderiales bacterium | reverse complement strand
AAGCTGTTGATGACCGAAGGCAGCGCGCTCTACCTGGCCGGTCCGGCGCTGGTGCGGACCGGCGTGCAGGGCGCGGTGCAGCAGGGCAGCGTGCAGCAGGGCGGCGCCGGTGCTCTCACCCGGGCCGCCGTCGCCTACGGGGCCATCGCCCTCGTGGGCTGGTGGGCTCTGTGGGCCCAGTCGCGCTGGACCGGGCGACTCTCGGAGCGCCTCCTCTACAGCCTCCGGATCAAGGTGTTCGCCCATATCACCCGGCTCGGTCTCGACTTCTACGAGCGGGAGATGGCGGGACGGATCATGACCCGTATGACGAGCGACATCGAGGCGCTCTCCCAGTTCTTCCAGCAGGGGCTCACCAACCTGTTCGTGAGCGGCTTCACCGCACTCGGCGTGGCGGGCGCCCTGTTCTTCCTCGATTGGCGGTTGGCCGTCGTGGCCATGTCGATCGTCCCGGTGCTGGCCGTGCTGACCTGGTGGTTCCGGCGCAACTCGGACCGGGCCTACGAGTGGGTGCGCGACACCGTGGCCGGCGTGATGGCCAATCTGCAGGAGAGCGTCTCGGGCGTTCGGGTGGCGCAGGCCTTCGTCCGGGAAGCGCGCAACCTGGAGGACTTCCGGGCGGTGGCCGGCGAGCACCTCGACGCCCGCCTGGAGGGCAACCGCCTGTCCGCCACCTACTTCCCGGCCGTCGAGTTTTTGGGCCAGGTGTCGCTGGCCCTGGCCGTGGCCTACGGGGCGACGAGGGTGCGGGCCGGCTCCCTGACGCCCGCCGACCTTATCGCCTTCGTGCTCTACCTCAACCTGTTCTTCGCCCCCATCCAGCAGATGTCCCAGGTCTTCGACATGTACCAGCAGGCCCGGGCCGCGGCCGGGAAGCTGTCGGACCTGCTGGCCACGCCGGTCCGTCCTCCGGAGGTGGCGGGGGCGCCGGGGCCCGCCGGCCGGCTGGGGGCGCTGCATTTGTCGGGGGTGCGCTTCGCCTACCCCGGCGAGACCGGCCTCGCCCTCGACGGCGTCGACCTCGAGATCGCCGAGGGCGAAACGGTGGCCCTGGTCGGCCGGACCGGGGCCGGCAAGTCAACGGTGGTCAAGCTGCTGGCCCGGTTCTACGACCCGAGCGTGGGGGCGGTCACCGCCGGGGGCACCGATATCCGCCAGTTCGATCTGTCGGCCTACCGGCGGCGCCTCGGCCTCGTCCCCCAGGAAGCGCATTTGTTCTTCGGCACCATCGCCGAGAACATCGCCTACGGCCGCCCCGACGCCAGCCGGGCCGAGGTGGAGGAGGCGGCCCGGGCGGTGGGAGCCGACGCCTTCATCGACGCCCTCCCGGCCGGTTACGACACGCCGGTCTCCGAGCGGGGCCGGTCGCTGTCGTCGGGGCAACGCCAGCTGATGGCTCTGGCCCGGGCCCGGCTCGTCGACCCCGACGTCCTCCTCCTCGACGAGGCGACCTCGAACCTCGACCTGGCCAGCGAAGCCCGGGTGCAGGCCGCCATGGGCGCCCTGTCCCAGGGCCGCACCACCGTGCTGGTGGCCCACCGCCTGGCCACCGCCGCCCGGGCCGACCGGATCGTGGTCATGGCCGGCGGGAAGGTCGCCGAGCAGGGCAGCCACGCCGAGCTCCTCGCCGCCGGCGGCCTATACGCCGCCATGTGGAGCGCAGGCGATCCGGAAGCCCTCCCCGACGAGGACTCCGAGACGATCCCGGCCCAGTAGCCCGAAGCGGCCGAAAGGCCAAAGGCGGAACGAAAGGGGCGGGGTGGCCGACCATTCTGGTGCGCGTTTTCCGTCCTGGCGGCGGAGAACGCGCACCAGAATGCGAGCTGACATTCTCGCGCCGCCCGCCAACCAGACGGGTAGAGGCGGCCACGACGCCACGTTACCCGGCCGCTGGTCTTTCCCTTACTGCGCCCTACACTCAGCGGCACCATGGCCACCCCGGAGCGTGAGCGCAGCGATGGCATTCTGACCATCCCCAACCTCGTCACCGTCGTCCGGTTGTTGTGCGTGCCGCTGTTCTGCTGGTTGCTGTTCAGTCAGGACGACCGGACCGCCGCCGCCTGGCTGCTGGCCTTCCTGGGTTCCACGGACTGGGTCGACGGGTACCTGGCCCGGCACCTCGGTCAGGTCAGCGAGGTGGGCAAGGTGCTCGACCCGACGGCCGACCGGATCCTGCTCGGCACGGTGGTCATCTCACTCCTGATCGACGGTTCGCTGCCCGCCGTCGTCGGTTGGGCCACGATCATCCGGGAGGTGCTCGTCTCGGTCGCGGTGCTCGCCGCCGCCGCCGCCGGCGCCACGCGCTTCGATGTTCAGTGGGCGGGCAAGGCGGGAACCCTGGCACTGATGGTGGCCTTACCGCTGTTCATGATGGGGGAGCCCGGTCCGTGGGGCCGCCCGGCCGACGTGATCGCCTGGTGTTTCGCCGCTCCGGGGCTCGTCCTCGCCTGGTACGCGGCCGCCACCTACGTGCCGCTGGCCCGCCAGGCCCTGGTCGAGGGGCGCGCCGGGCGCGCCGGGACGGT
>CAZCVW010000432.1:0-2530 GCA_964502185.1 uncultured Burkholderiales bacterium | reverse complement strand
CGCACCGACTGCGGCCGCGGCGCCCGTGGCCAAGAAGGGCGCGCCCCCGGTCAAGTCGCCGGCCGCCGCAGCCAAGAAGGCGACGGCTCCGGCCAAGAAGGCGACGGCTCCGGCCAAGAAGGCGGTCGCGGCGAAGCCGGCGGCTCCGGCCAAGCCTGTTCCGGCCAAGCCTGTTCCGGCTAAGGCGGCTCCGGCTAAGCCTGGCGCCGAACCGGTTGCGGAGAAGCCCGCCGACGAGGCGCCCCCATCGGCGGAAGTCACTCCCGTCATCCCGCCGCCGCTGCATTACGCCGCCGCCGCGCCCGAGGAGCCTCGCCGTCCGATCCCGCCGGTGACCGGTGGGGCGGGTGCGGCAGAGCCCGAGGGGCCCGGGCCGGTGCCGAACCCGGACCGGGACGTCTAGCCGGATTTTCTCATTGCTGTGAGCGCGCTTTTGGGCTTTCTGCGCGCTTGTGATTGGCCGAAAGCCAAAGGCGCAACGAAGGGGGACGTGGTCTGAAGCGAACGCCCGGGCTACCCACCGGCCCCCTTTGTTGCCGCCTTTCCTCGCCCGAACAGGAAGTGCTTCGATCGCGGACCGGTTGAGCGTTCACGCCTGGGCCAGCCGGCAGCAATGAGAAGCTTCGCTAACTGTCAGCTCGGCCGGGAACGGTGACGGTCGTCGATGTGACCGTGACTTTGGCGGTCGTGCCGGGCGGTTCCGGGCTGACGGCCAGGTAGAGCAGGTAGAGCGCCACCCAGGCCACGGCCAGGAGCAGGGTGGGACCGAGACGGGGCGGCGGCGAGGGCATCGGCGGCGCAGGTTACCCACTCCCACTGTCACCCCGGTATCTGTCGATTGGCCGGGAATCGCGTCGGCGGCTTGTTACGCTCGGATCGACGTGGCCAGCATCGCTCTCACCGGTGTGACCAAGGAGTTTCCCGGCGGCGCCCTGGCCGTGCGGTCCCTTGACCTCGCCGTCGGCGACGGCGAGTTCCTCGTGCTGGTCGGCCCGTCGGGATCGGGGAAAACGACGGTCCTGCGCATGGTGGCCGGCCTGGAGGAGACCACCTCCGGCGAGATCCGGATCGGGGAGCGGATCGTCAACCAGCTGGCGCCCCGGGACCGGGACATCGCCATGGTGTTCCAGACCTACGCGCTCTATCCCCACCTGTCGGTGTTCGACAATATGGCCTTCGGGCTCAAGCTCCGCCACGCCGGGAAGGACGAGATCGGCCGGCGGGTGGAGGAGGCGGCCGACCTGCTCGGCCTGCGCCCGCTGCTCGGCCGCAAGCCCCGGCAGCTGTCCGGGGGCCAGCGCCAGCGGGTGGCCATGGGCCGGGCCATCGTGCGGGAACCGGCCGGTTTCCTCATGGACGAGCCTCTCTCCAACCTCGACGCCAAGCTGCGGGTACAGATGCGCTCCGAGATCGCCAAGCTCCACCAGCGCCTCGGGACGACGACCATGTACGTCACCCACGACCAGACGGAGGCCATGACGATGGCCGACCGGGTGGCCGTCATGCGCGACGGCACCCTGCAGCAGCTGGCCGATCCCCAGACGCTCTACGACGACCCCGTCAACCTCTTCGTGGCCGGCTTCATCGGCTCGCCGGCCATGAACCTCGTCTCGGCCACGCTCTCCGCCGCGCCCGACGGGCGCGTCTTCGCCTCGTTCGCCGATCACCGCCTGGTCGTGCCGCCGGTCGTGCTGGACCGGCGCGCCGGCGCCCGGGAACTGATCGGGCGCGAGGTTGTGCTCGGCATCCGGCCCGAGGACCTGGAGGACGCCGAGTTCGCCGCCGGCGCCGATCCCGACGAGCTGCTCGAAGTGGTGGTCGGCCTGGCCGAACCGCTCGGGGCCGAGGTGATCGCCCACTTCGACATCAACGCCCCGCCGGTGGAGACCAGGGACACCCGGGAACTGGCCAGCGACGTCGACGCCGGCGGGGAGCCCCGGACGCTGCTGGCGCCGGGCCGGACGACGTTCACCGCCCGCCTCCACCCCCGGACAGCGGTGCGGGCGGGCCGGTCGGTCAAACTGGCCGTCGACGTGGAGCGGCTCCACCTGTTCGACGCCGCCTCCGGCGCCACGCTCCGCTGACCGAGCATCACCTGAAAGGCCCGCCGGGAGACCTGTGCCCTCGCTGCTCGTGACCAACGACTTCCCGCCCAAGCTGGGCGGGATCCAGTCGTACCTGTGGGAGCTGTGGCGCCGCCTGCCGGCCGACGAGGTCACCGTACTGACGACGGCCTACCCCGGGGCCGCCGCCTTCGACGCCGCCCAGCCGTTCCGGATCGTGCGGGTCGCCAACCAGGTCTTGCTCCCGAGCCCGGCGCTGGCCCGCCGCATCGACGCCGTGGCCGCCGAGGTCGGCGCCGGCGTCATCTTTCTCGACCCGGCGCTCCCGCTCGGCGCCCTCGGACCCCGCTTGCGGGCCGCACCCTACGTCGCTGTTCTCCATGGGGCCGAGGTCACCGTCCCCGGGCGCCTGCCCGCCTCCCGCCAGCTGCTGCGCTTCGATGAGGGTCCCCTGCTGGGTGGATCGG
>CAZCVW010000431.1:0-2546 GCA_964502185.1 uncultured Burkholderiales bacterium | reverse complement strand
GACGGCGACGAGTGGGTGGTCACCGGGCAGAAGGTGTGGACGACGTACGCCCAGTACGCCGACTGGTGCTTCGTGGTGTGCCGGAGCGACCCGAACGCGCCGGCCCACCAGGGCATCACCTACCTGCTGGTGCCGATGCGCCAGCCCGGTGTGACCGTTCGGCCGTTGCGCCAGCCCACGGGCGGGTCGGAGTTCAACGAGGTCTTCTTCGACGAGGCCCGCACGCCGGCCGACATGGTGTTGGGGGAGGTCAACGGCGGCTGGAAGACGGCGATGGCCACCCTCGGGTTCGAGCGGGGCACCGCCTTCCTCGGCCGGCAGCTCCTCTTCGAGCAGGAGACCTGGGACCTGATCGGGGTGGCCCGCAAGCTGGGTCTGGCCGACGACCCGGTCGTCCGCCAGCAGCTGGCCCAGGCGCTCATCGGCGTCAAGATCATGGGCTACAACGGCAAGCGGATGCTGACCGCGCTGGCCAAGACGGGCACCGTCGGGCCGGAGGCCAGTATCGGCAAGCTCTACTGGAGCAACTGGCACCAGAAGCTGGGCGAGCTGGGCATGGACCTCCTGGGGGCCGCCGGGCAGATCCGGCCGATGCCGTCGGGTGAGGACAGCGAGGGCTACCGGCTCGACGACCGCCAGAACGCCTTCATCTCGTCCCGGGCGGAGACCATCTACGCCGGTTCCAGCGAGATCCAGAAGAACATCATCGGGGAGCGCGTGCTCGGGCTGCCCCGCCAGCCCCGGTAAAAGAGGAGGGGGACGACACCGTGAACTTTGCATTCTCGGAGGAGCAGGAGGAGCTGCGCAGCACTATGCGGCGGTTCCTGGAAGGCCGTTCGCCCGTGACCGAGGTCCGCCGCCTGATGGAGACGACCGAAGGCTACGACGAGGCCGTCTGGGCCCAGATGGGCAAGGAACTCGGCCTGCAGTCGCTCCACATCCCCGAGGCCTACGGCGGGCAGGGGTTCTCCTTCGTGGAGCTGATCGTCGTCCTCGAGGAGATGGGCCGGGCCCTGCTGTGCGCCCCCTACTTCGCCTCGGTCTGCCTGGCCGCCAACGCGATCCTCAACGCCGGGACCGAGGCGCAGAAGCAGGCCCTCCTCCCGGGCATCGCCTCCGGTGACGTCATCGCCACCCTCGCCTTCACCGAGCCCAACGGCAAGTGGGACGCCTCCGGGATCACCATGGCAGCCACATCTCTGGGCTCCGGCGGCTACACCCTGTCGGGCGAGAAGATGTTCGTGCTGGACGGGCACACGGCCCACCAGATCGTCGTCGCCGCCCGCCGGCCCGGTAGCGAGGGCACCGACGGGATCTCGCTCTTCACCGTGGACGCCGCCTCCGACGGGCTCACCCGCACGGCGCTGCCGACCATGGACCAGACCCGCAAGCAGGCCAAGCTCGAGTTCTCCGGCGTTCCGGCGCAGCTGCTCGGACCAGAAGGAAGTGACACAGCGGGTACCGGCTGGGCGGCCCTGTCGAAGACGCTCGACCAGGTCGCCGTGTGCCTGGCCGCCGAGCAGGTCGGCGGGGCCCAGAAGGTCCTCGACATGGCGGTCGGGTACGCCAAGGTGCGGATCCAGTTCGGCCGGCCCATCGGGTCCTTCCAGGCCATCAAGCACAAGTGCGCCGACATGCTGCTCGAGGTGGAGTCGGCCAAGTCGGCCGCCTACTACGCCGGGTGGGCCGCCGCCGAGGACAACGACGAGCTGCCGGTCGTGGCCAGCCTGGCCAAGGCCTACTGCTCCGAGGCCTACTTCCATGCCGCCGCCGAGAACATCCAGATCCATGGCGGGATCGGGTTCACCTGGGAGCACGACGCCCACCTGTACTTCAAGCGGGCCAAGTCCTCCGAGATCCTCTTCGGCGACGCCACCTACCACCGGGAGCTGTTGGCCCAACGTATTGGCATCTAGCCGGTTAGCCTCGGCCGAGCGCCGAGTTCGGCCGGGCCGAAGGGTCTGCGCCTCTCTGCGGCCCGAGGCGAAGGAGGTGCGAGGATGGCGGTCGTGCTCGGCGCGCTCGCGGTCGGCCTCATCCTGCTGATCGCGGCGATCGCCATCCTGCGTGAGAGCTCCCGGTTGTCGGCCATGCCGCCGCGCCCGGTGTTCGATATGGACGACGCGCTGGAGTGGGTGGTCCAGCACCTGGACGACCAGGTGGCGGCGACCCTGACCGTCGACGACGTCCGCCAGATCCTCGACCTGCAGATGGAGTACTTCCGGGCCAAGGGCGTGTCGGGCAACGGCTCGACGCCGCACCCCACCGCGCCGGTCGTCATCGGCGGCTCGGAGACGGTCGACTACATCATCGGGAAGGCCGCGGCCGCCGGCACCACGTTCATCCCGGAGCAGGTCCACGCCGTGATCGAGACCCAGCTGGCCTACCTGCGGTCGATCGGGGCCGTCGGCGACCGGGCCGATGACTTCCCCGATGAATGATTCGTTTCGTCCGGAAAATCGGGCGCGCCGGTCCACCTTCTCTTGGTATAACTAGATGTAACGGAGAAAGGAGGTGGTCCACAGAATGCATAGTAAATCTGGGAC
>CAZCVW010000430.1:0-2546 GCA_964502185.1 uncultured Burkholderiales bacterium | reverse complement strand
CGGGGCAAGAACCGGGTCGAGCGCTATGACGCCACCCTCCACGACGCCGTCGTCGAACACCACGCCCTCAAGGCGGAGGTGGCCGACGCGGCCCGACGCGGCGAACTCGTCCTTGACTACCAACCCATCGTGGACCTCGCCATCGGCAAGTTCGCCGGGGTGGAGGCCCTGGTGCGCTGGCAGCATTCCACCCGGGGTCTGCTGCCCCCGTCCGCGTTCGTCGACCTGGCTGAAAAGACGGGCGCCATCGTCGGTATCGGCTCCTGGGTGCTCGAGACGGCGGCCCGCCAGCTCCAGAGCTGGCAGCGCCGCTACGGCCTCCCCGAACTCTGGCTTTCCGTGAACGTGTCGGTGTGCCAGCTCGACGATACGGGCTTCGCCGACCACGTCGGCGACGTGCTCCGCCGCACGGGACTGGACCCCGCCAGCCTCATCCTGGAGGTCACCGAGTCCGTCCTCGCCGATCCCGCCGGCGGGGCCGCGGGATCCCCTCGAGACGCTGCGCCAGCTCGGAGTGCAGGTGGCCCTCGACGACTTCGGCACCGGCTACTCCTCGATCGGGTACCTGCATCAACTCCGCGCGCCTCTGCTACCCCCCGGGCTCCCCGAGGACGACCGCAGCGTCCAGCACGCCTAGCCCACCATCCCCGGAAGGCGAGTCTGGGGGAAACAGCCCTCTTCCCCGTCCGGCGTCGGCGAGGACGACGGACATGGCGTCTGCGGCGAGGGGCCGAGCGAAGAAGTAGCCCTGGCCGTACTCACACCCGAGGGCTTGGAGCTCGGCCAGCTGTGCTGCCGTCTCGATGCCTTCGGCCACGACGCGGAGCTGGAGGGTATGGCCGAGCTTCACGATGGCGTGGGCGAGGGCGGCGTCCTCGGGGTCACCCCCGAGGGCGGTGACGAAGGACCGGTCGATCTTGAGGACATCGACCGGGAATTGGCGCAGGTAGCTGAGCGACGAGTACCCGGTGCCGAAGTCGTCGATGGCCAGCAGGACCCCGAGGTCCTTCAGGTCCCCCAGCCTCTGGACGGCGACGCCGGGCTCTGACATGAGGAGGCTCTCGGTGATCTCGATGACGAGGCAGGCAGGCTCCAGCCCGGAGGCGCCCAGAACCGCTTCGACGTCCTTCACGAGCCCGGGGTCCTGGAGCTGGCGGGTCGAGAGGTTGACGCCCAGGCGCAGCGCCGGCGTGGGGGTGTGCTCGGCCTGCCAGGCGGCGGCCTGCCGGCAGGCTTCCTGGAGGACCCACCGGCCGATCTCGCGGATCAGCCCCGTTTCCTCGGCCACGGGGATGAACTGGTCGGGGGAGACGACGTCGCGGCCCGCCCGCTTCCATCGGATCAGAGCCTCCATCCCCACCACGGAGCCGTCGGCGAGGCGGACCACCGGCTGGTAGAGGAGGAAGAACTCCCCCAGGCCCAGAGCCCGGCGCAGGTCCGCCTCGAGTTCGAGCCGCTCGACCACGGCGGCGTGCATGTCCGATTCGAACACCGCGTAGCGTGCCTTTCCCCGCGCCTTGGCCATGTACATGGCCAGGTCGGCGTTGCGCAGCAGATCGTCGGCTGTCTGCTCTCCGGGGTTGCCGCTGGCGACGCCGACGCTGGCCCGGGCGAAGAGGTGGTGTCCGTCGACCAGGAACGGGGAATCCAGCGCATCGCCGACGCGCTGGGCGATGCGGACCCCGTCCGCGGTTCCCGTGTCCTCCAAGAGGACGGCGAATTCGTCGCCTCCGAGGCGGGCGACGGTGTCGGGGGGGCGGATCGAGTCCCCGAGGCGCTCGGCCACGGCGGCCAGCAGTCGGTCGCCGGCGGCGTGCCCGAGGCTGTCGTTGACCGTCTTGAAGCCGTCGAGGTCGAGGACGAGGACGGTCACGGGGGCGCGGCTGCGCTCGCCTCGGGTCAGGGCGTGGCCGAGCCGGTCGAGCAGCAGGGTCCGGTTGGGCAGGCCGGTGAGGGGATCGTGGAGCGCCTGGCGGGTCAGTTCGGCCTCCAGCCGCTTGCGTTCGGAGATGTCGCGGACGAAGGCGCTGAGTCCAAAGGTGGACCCGACCCGGGTGGACCACACGGTGAGCTCGACGGGGAACTCCCGGCCGTCCCGGGCCCGGGCCCGCAGCTCCAGGCGCCGGCCCAGGACGGCGCCCTCCCCCGCGCCCAGGAAGTGCCGGAGGCCCGCCTGGTGGGCCGGCCGGAGGTCTTCGGGGATGATCAGATCGTGCACGGGCTGGCCGACGACCTCCTGCCGTGACCACCCGAAGGTCACCTCCGCCTGGCGGTTCCACTCCGTCACCACCCCGGCGTCGTCCGTCCCGACGAAGGCGTCGCCGGCGGTCTCGATCACAGCCCGGATCCGCTCCTCGCTGGCCTGCAGCGTCTCTTCGCTCCGTCGCCGTTCCACCACACGTCCGAGCTGGGTCCCGACGTGGCGGGCCAGTTCCAGCAGGGACTCGTCGGATTCGAGCGGCTCGGGGAAGAAGAACTCGAGGACGGCCACGACCTCCCCGTCCGCGAGCACGGGGACGCCCAAGGCGGCCCGCAGGCCGACCTGC
>CAZCVW010000429.1:0-2551 GCA_964502185.1 uncultured Burkholderiales bacterium | reverse complement strand
CCGGGGCGGGGGCGGCCCCCGGGGCCGCGGCGCCTCCGACAGCCGGCCCGAGGGCCTCGGTGCCCCCCGACGAGCCGATGCCTCCACCACCTATTCCGGCACCTCCCGTACCGGAGACGGCGCCGTCGCGCTCGTAGTCCCACGTCTTCGGGTCGTAGACGCGGCTGGCGGCGTCGTAGCCGGAGAACAGCCCGTCGTTGAAGGAGTACCCGTCGCCCACCAGGAAGCTGGCGTTGGTGTGCAGCTTCACGTAGTCCTCGTGGTAGAGCTTGTGCTCGAGCACGTAGTTGATGAGCCCGCCGAAGAAGGCGACGTCGCTCCCCGCCCGGATGGGGCTGTACACGTCGGCGATGGCCGACGTGCGCGTGAAGCGGGGGTCGACGTGGATGATCTTGGCGTTGCGCTCGTCGCGGGCCACATGCGCCCACTTCCACCCGCAGGGGTGGTTCTCCGCGGGGTTGGCTCCGATCACGAGGAACACGTCGGAGTTCTTGAAGTCCCGCCAGTGATTGGTCATGGCTCCACGGCCGAAGGAGGCGGCCAAACTGGCCACCGTGGGACCGTGTCAAACCCGCGCCTGTTGTTCTAGGTAGATCACCCCCATGGCGCGGAAGAACTTGGCCGCCAGGTAACCCTCTTCCGACGTGATGGTGGCGCCACCCACGAACCCGTAGCCCTCGTTGCGGTTGACCTCGAGGCCCTTGCCGTCCCGGGTCACGAACTTCTTGTCCCGGGAGTCCTTCATGTGCCGGGCCAGGCGGTCGAGAGCGTCGTCCCAGGAGATCTCCTCCCACTCCGCCGAACCGGGCTTGCGGACCTTGGGCCGCAGCTCCCGGTGCTGGTTGACGGCCAGCTGGAGGGTCGCCGCCCCCTTGGGGCAGAGCGTGCCGCCGTTGATGGGGCTGTCGGGGTCCCCCTCGATGTGGATCAAGGTGGGCTTCACGTTCGCCCCGTCCCCGACCCGGTAGGCGATCATCGAGCAGCCCACCGCGCAGTAGGGGCACACCGTCCGCACCTCGGTGGCCCGGGAGATCTTGAGCTGCGTCGTCTCGGCGTAGGCCGGTTCGAAGTCGAACCCGAAGGTTCCCCACCCGGCCGCCGCGCCCCCCGCGGCCGTCGCCTGGAAGAATTGACGGCGAGTCAGTTCCACGGACGCCCCCCTGGCAGTGGTTGTGTGGCCCCACGATAAGTCGCCGACGACGCTCTTCGCCACGACCGTGGTGCGAACGGTCATGATTCGGGGGTGGACGGCATCGACGAGGCGCTCCCCGTCGAGAGCGGCCGAAGGCCGCCAGAATTCAGCCGGGCAGCCCTTCCATCTCGATCGGCGGGTAATACCACTCCTGGCCCAAGGCGGCCACCGCCTCCCAGAACTCGGGCCCGGCGGCCAGTTCGCCGTACGCCTCCGGCGCCGCCAGTTGCATCGCCTGGCGGCGGAAGGCCCAGCTCTCGGGCCGCAGGCGGGCCGCTTCGGCGAAGTACGGCTTCGCCGCCTCGGGGTCGCCGGCCTGGAAGAGGTGCGCGGCCAGGCGGAAGTTGGCCGCCGCCAGCCTGTCCTCGGCGTCGCCGCTCTGTCTCCTCGGGGACACCCCGGACCCCGGGCTGCGCCGGAGCACCTCGTCAGGGGCGAAGACGTGCCCGCTGGCTTCGCCCCGCTCGACCCAGTCCCGGATGGCGTCGACGTAGGCGCTGCGTAGATCCTTCCCGGCGGCGACGACGTCGGCGGGCATCTCGAACGTCTCCAGGTTGATGCTGCGGAAACCCTCGCTGGCCCCGGCCGGCTCGGCCGGGCGGACGATCCGGCCAGCCTCGTCGATCCACACGGCCATCGGCACGTTGACCATGCCGAAGCGCTCGGCCACCACGTGGCGCTCGTCGATGAGACAGGGGTAGGTCGGCGCCGCCGCCCGGCCCCAGACCCCGTCGGCCCAGCCCATCATTTCGACGAAGATCGGGGGGTAGGCCGACGGGTCCTCTGGACCACCAGTGGGCCTGATCCACGGCCCCGCCGCCTCCGCGCCGCCTGCGTCGAGGGCGACGCTGACGATCTCGAGACCCTTGTCCTTCAGCTCTTCATACAGGGCCTGCCACCCGGGCAGGTCGAAGCGGCAACCTCACCACGAGGCCCAGCTCAGTAAGAGCACCTTCTTGCCCCGGTAGTCGGACAGCGAGTGCATCCGGCCGTCGAGGTCCGGCAAGGTGAAGTCGGGGGCCTCCACCGACGTAGCCGCAGAACCGCCGCCGGCCGGCTCGCCGAACACCCACACGCTCCGCTCCGCGTCCGATACGGCGGGCTGGCCGAGGTGGCGGGCGAAGGCGGACAGGTTGAAGCCGCCGTCCCCCTGCCACTCCTGCGCCCGGCTGGCGGGGATCGGAACGCAGGTGTCGCCGGCGCAGACGCCCTCGGGCTTCACCTCCCAGCCCGTCGCCCGGGTGAGCTCCTCGGGCGCGAGCCACAGGTCGTCGCCCACCACGCTGGCGCCGCCCACCTCGGCGACCTCGTCCCGGTAGATGATCGTGGCCATCAGCACCCTCCTTCGTCGCGGACCGC
>CAZCVW010000428.1:0-2584 GCA_964502185.1 uncultured Burkholderiales bacterium | reverse complement strand
GTCTGCCGCTCCGTGCTCGCCGCCGTCGTCGACGCCGTCAGCCGGGCCGGGGCCGCCCGCCTCGTCGCCCCCGCCACCGTCCCCGTCGCCCGTTCCCGGGCCGAAGTCTCCGAGGCCGTCCTGGCCGGCTTCGACGGCACCCCCTTCCCGGCCGCCGCCCGGCCCGCCTCGGAGATGGCCACCGAACTCGAACGGTGGGCCGACCCCGTCCTCGGCGACGCCCCCGTCACCCTCACGCTGCGCCTCGACCCGCCCGAGGACGACGGGGCCTGGCTCCTCCACGTCGAGGCCAACGTGGTCAAGCGGGGCACCCTGCCCGTCCACCGGGCCCTGCAGGAGACGCCCCCCACCGGCCGCCAGGTCGACGAGCAGCTGCGCCGCCTCGAACGGCTCCTGCCCGTGCTCACCCGGCCACCGGGTTCGTCCAGCGCCACCGGACGGCGCGGCCAGGTCGTCCTCGCCGGCGACGAGGCCTGGGAGTTCATGACTGCCACCGGGCGCGTCCTCACCGCCGCGGGGTTCGACGTGCGGGTTCCCGTGCACTCCGGGCGCCGGCCCTCACCGCGCCTGGCGCTCCACGCCGAACCGTTCGGTTCGACGGGCCCGTCCCAGGTCGGCGCCCAGCAGCTGTCCAAGGTGCGCTGGTCGGTGGTCATCGACGACGTCGAGCTCGACGCCGCCGGCATCGCCCGCCTGGCCGCCGAGGCACGCCCTCTGGTCAAGGTCGGGGGCGGCTGGGTCGAGCTCGACCGGGCCGACCTCGCCGCCGCCGCCCGGGCGCTCTTCGAACGGTCCAAGACCACCGAACTGTCCGGGGCGGCCATCCTGCGCCACGCCGTCGGCCTCGAAGGCGCCTCCGTCGTCGTCGGCGGGGAGGGCTGGGCCGCCGAGCTCCTCGCCGGGGCCAGCGACCGGCCCACGCCGCTGGTTGCGCCCGAGACCTTCGTCGGCGAGCTGCGCACCTATCAGGCCGAAGCGCGGGGCTGGCTGTCGTTCCTCGACCGGGGCGGCCTCGGCGGCATCCTCGCCCTCGACATGGGCCTCGGCAAGACGCCCGTCATCCTCGCCCACCTCCTCGACGGGGCGGGCGACGGACCGGCGCTCGTCGTCGCCCCGCCCGCCGTCCTCGGCAACTGGGCGGCGGAGGCGGCCCGCTTCACCCCCTCGCTGCGGGTGCACGTCCATCACGGCAGCGAACGTCTCGACGGCGACGAGCTGGCCGCGGTGGCGGCCAATGCCGATGTGTTCCTCACCACCTACGGCACCGCCGTGCGCGACGCCGACGCCCTGGCCGCCGTGCAGTGGCGCCGCTTCGTCATCGACGAGGCCCAGATCATCAAGAACCCGGCCGCCATCACCGCCCAGGAGCTGCGGCGCATCCCCGCCCAGTCCCGCCTGGCGCTGACCGGCACGCCCATCGAGAACGGCCTCGGTGATCTGTGGGCCATCCTCGACTTCGTGAACCCCGGCCTCGTCGGGGAACGCCCCGCCTTCATCGCCGGCCTGTCCGGGACGGCCACCTCGGGCAGCGCCCGGGCCGGGGAAGCGGCGCTGCGGGCGCTCAACGGCCTGCTCGTGTTCCGGCGCACCAAGGCCGAACCCGAGATCGCCGCCGAACTGCCCGACAAGATCGACGAGCTCGACCACTGCGGCATGAGCCCCGAACAGGTCGGCCTCTACCAGGCCGTCCTCGACCGGCTGCTGGCCGAAGGCGTCGAGGACGCCGACGAACCCACCGCCCGCAAGGGCCACGTGCTGGCCGCCATCACCGCCCTCAAGCAGATCTGCGACCACCCCGCCGCCTACCTCCACGACGACCCCGGGCCGCTCGAGGGCCGCTCCGGCAAGCTGGCCCGTCTCGACGAACTCGTCGATGCGATCTTCGAGGCCGGGGAACGGGTCCTCGTCTTCACCCACTTCGCCCGGTGGGGCGAGAAGCTGGCCGGCCACCTGTCCAAGCGGACGGGCAAGCCCGTGGCCTGCTACCACGGCGGCCTGACCCGCACCGTCCGGGACCGCCTGGTGAAGGAATTCCAGGAGGGCGAAGGCGCCGGTGCCCTGGTGCTGTCCATCAAGGCCGGTGGCGCCGGGCTCAACCTCACCGCCGCCAACCACGTCGTCCTCTACGACCGTTGGTGGAACCCGGCGGTGGAGGATCAGGCCCGGGACCGGGCGTGGCGTATCGGTCAGCGCAACACCGTGGTGTGCCACCGTCTGGTGTGCCCCGGCACGGTCGACGAGCGGGTTGAGGAAGTCGTGGCCGGCAAGCGCCGCATCGCCGACCTCGTCCTGCCCGCCAGCAGCTCGCTGGGTGACCTCGGCCCCGACCAGCTCCGGGCCGCGCTCGGCCTGCGCCCCGACCAGCTCGTCGATGACAGCGACTTCTTCGGTCTCGATGCGCAGAAGGAGACGGCCGCGTGAAGGAGACACAGTGAACCAGCGTCCCCGCCGTTCCGGCGGCCAGCCCAAAACCAACGCCAACCGGCAGGGTGCCGGGCCCAGTCAGGGAAACAGTCAGGGAAACAGCCCGCGCCGGTCGAACAAGCCCGCCCCGAAGGGCCGCTCGGCGCCGCGACGCCCGTCC
>CAZCVW010000427.1:0-2584 GCA_964502185.1 uncultured Burkholderiales bacterium | reverse complement strand
GGCCGGGCCGAGCGGGACCGGTCCGTGGCCGCCGCCGCCGCGGCGGTCGCCGCCCACCTCGACGCCGGCGAGGAGGTCGCCTTCATCACGCTCGGCGACCCGCTCACCTATTCCACCTTCACGTCGGTGGCCGACGCCGTCCGCCAACTCCGGCCGTCGACCCGCGTTGCCCAGGTCCCGGGAGTCATGGCCTACCAGGCACTGGCCGCCCGGACCGGCACCACCGTGGCCGACGAACGCCAGCGGGTGGTGCTCCGCACCGCCCTCGACGGCGAGGACGTGGCCGCCGACCTCGCCGACCGTCACAGCACCGTGGTGCTCTACAAGGGCGGCAAGCGCCTCCCGGAACTGGCCAAGGCGGCGGCCCAGGCCGGCCGCCTGTCCGGAGCGGTGGCCGGCGAGCTGCTGGGCATGCCCGGCGAACGGGTGACGGCCCTGGCCGACCTGGCCGCCGACGGGCCCGCCTCCTACCTGGCCACCGTCATCGTTCCCGCCGAGCGCCCTGGGCTCCCCGAGGACCCCGGGTGATCTCGTTCGTCGGCGCCGGCCCCGGCGCGCCCGACCTCATCACGCTGCGGGGAGCAAGCCGGCTGGCCGAGGCGGACGTGGTCGTGTGGGCTTCCTCTCTCGTCCCCGCCGCGGTGCTCGGCCACTGCCGGCCCGGCGCCGCCCTCCACGACTCGGCCGAGATGACGCTGGAGGACGTGATCGGCGTCTACTCGGCCCACGACGACGCCACCCCGATCGTCCGCCTCCACTCGGGCGACCCCTCCGTCTACGGCGCCATCGGTGAGCAGCTCGACTGGTGCCGGGCTGAGGGCCGGTCGTTCGAGATCGTCCCCGGCGTCTCCTCAATCTCGGCGGCGGCCGCCGCCATCAGCCGGGAACTCACCGTCCCCGGCGTGAGCCAGAGCATCGTCCTCACCCGCCTGGCCGGGCGGACGGCCGCCGCGATGCCGCCGGACGAGGGCGTCGCCGCCTTCGCCCCCCACGGCGCCACCATGGCCGTTTTCCTCTCCGCCGCCCGGCCCGAGGAGCTGGCCGAGGAGTTGCTCACCCCCGGCTCGGGGTACGGCCCCGACACCCCGGCCGCCATCGTCGTGCGGGCCACCTGGCCCGACGAGCAGATCGTCCGCACGACCGTGTCCGGCCTGGCGGCGGAGCTGACGGCCACCGGCGCCACCATGACCACCCTGGTGCTGGTGGGCGACGCCCTGGCCGAGGTCCCCGTCGCCCGGCGGTCGCATCTCTACGAGCCGAGCTACACCACCGCCTATCGCCTCCGTTCGGAGGCCGGCTCCACTGAAGGCCGGCCGTCCGCCCGCCGCCGGCCATGAAGACCCACGAGCCGCCCCTCTCCCCCGAGGTGGCCAGGGCCAAGGGGCTGAAGAAGGGCTGGACGACCGGCACCTGTGCATCGGCCGCCACCAAGGCGGCCACCCTGTGGTTGGTGAGCGGCACCCCGCCCACCGAGGTCGAGGTGGGCCTGCCCGGCGGGCAACGGGTGTCGTTCCCGGTGGCCTACGTCGACCCGGCCCACCCCCACCGCTGCGCCGTGGTGAAGGACGCCGGCGACGACCCCGACTGCACCCACGGCGCCCACCTCACCGCCGAAGTGGGCTGGGCGCCCGACGGCACGAGCGACGCCGTCACCCTCGCCGCCGGCGACGGCGTCGGCACCGTCACGCTGCCCGGGCTCGGCCTGCCAGTCGGAGCGCCGGCCATCAACCCCGTGCCCCGGCGGATGATCCGAACGGCCGTGGCCGAGGTCACCGACCGGCCCGTGGTCGTCACCATCTCGGTGCCCGGCGGAGCGGCCATGGCGGCCAAGACGTCCAACGACCGGCTGGGCATCCTCGGGGGCATCTCCATCCTCGGCACGACCGGCATCGTGAAGCCCTACTCCACCGCCTCCTACCGGGCCAGCGTCACCCAGCAGGTCGACGTGGCCGCCGCCCAGGGGCAGGCGGAGATGGTGCTCTCCACCGGAAGCCGCACCGACGCCGCCGCCCAGCGACTGCTCACGCATCTCCCGTCGGTCTGTTTCGTGGAGGTCGGCGACTTCACCGGCATCGCCCTGCGCCGCGCCGCCGGGGCCGGCATCACCCACGTCACCTTCGTGGGCATGGCGGGCAAGATCACCAAGCTGGCCGCCGGGGTGCTCATGACCCACTACCGCCGGTCCAAGGTCGACGGCGCCCTGCTGGCCGAAGTCGCCACCGGCTGCGCCGCCCCGGCCGCGGTGGTGGAAGCCGCCACCGCCACCGCTACGGCCCGCCACTTCGCCGAGGCGTGCCTGGCCGCCGGCCACACCGATTCGCTCACCGAACTGTGCCGCCGGGCGGCGACCGCCTGCCAAGCCCACGTCAACGGAGCGCTGTCGGTCGCCGTGCTCATGGTCGACTTCGACGGCGAGGAGGTCATCGCCCGTGCCCTGTGACGACCGGCTCAGGGACGACCGGCTCCCCGCCATCGCCATCGTCGGCCTGGTGGGCGGCGAGTGGTTCGGCCGGGCCGCCGGGGCGGCGCTGCGGGAGGCCGACGTATGCATCGGCGCCTCGCGTCACCTCGACGCCCTGCCCGC
>CAZCVW010000426.1:0-2585 GCA_964502185.1 uncultured Burkholderiales bacterium | reverse complement strand
CCGGCATGGTCGGGGTGCGCACGTAGCGGTAGTTGAGGTAGGCGCCGAAGGCGTCGGGGGTGGCCGGCCCCGACCCGTCGGGAGCCAGAGGTCGGTCGTCGGCCCCCAGCGGGATGCGCACGACATAGCCCTGCTCGCCCACGCCCATAGGGCTGAACCACGCCGGCCGGGCGTCCCAGCAGTAGGCCAGCAGGTCGTTGCCCACCCGGGCCACGAACGGGTAGAGGGCGGCCGGATCGGCGCCCGTGTAGCCCACCCGCCGACCGCACCCCGCCCCCCGCAGGTCCAGGTCCCAGTTGAAGGCCAAGCCGTGAGAAACCTGCACGTCGAAGGCGTGGATCCACACCTCACTTGCCAGCGGGAGATCGCCAATGAACTTCCGCCACGCCGTGCCCGTCGGTGTCACCGCCAGCTGGCGGATGACCAGGGGCTGGCTCAGGTTCTCGTAGGCGAAGTCGGTCGGGCCCCGGAACGGCAACAGGGCCCGGGCCCACGGCCGTCGGGCCCCGCTCTCGTCGCCGTAGGCACCGGCCACGTAGAGCTGGCCCAGCGGCCCGTGCTTGGCGTCATAGATGACCCGCAGGTGCTCGAGGGGCCGGGCCTGGCCCTGGGTGGCCGGCGTGGCCGGTGTTGGCACCGACGGCGGGCAATCGGCGGACTGCGAGCGGAGACCTGGGCAGGCCGGCGCTGCGCAGCCGTTGTAGCGGATGGCCCAGCTCTGCACTTGGGCGGGATTCTCGTAGTCGTGACGCATGAGCCCGCACCAAGCGCCCGAAACATGGGGAGTGCTAGTCCTAGCGAGGCCTGCGGGTGCCCAGAGGAGGCGCCGGTCAGCATCGACGGCGCCTCCGGTCACCAGCCCGCACTTGCCGTCGGTAGCGGACTGGGGCCCGGGGGCGACGTAATCGACATCTGGATCTGCGCAACCGTCGTTTGTGATCGAGCCAACCCGGCGCAGACGGGCGAGGTCGTAGATCTCGATCCCTTTGCGGTTACCTGACTTGCCATACAGGAAGCCAAGGTTGGCGGCCGGGTCGACCACCAGCGGGCAGGGACCGTCGTCCGTCTCCCCACCAGCGCCCAGGCTCTTGCAGAAGTCGGGGGCGGGCAGCGTGCCCACCACTCGTACCGTTGGCTCCTCGGCAGCGGCAGCGGGCTCGGCGAGAGCAACCGGTAGGACAGCCATCGAGGCCACCAACACCACGGCGCCGAGACACATGGAAACCAGCTGCTGGCACCGGTTCGGTCCGGTCCGTTGGCCCACGAGTTCCCTTTCTTCAGCCTTGCTCTGCACCGATGGTCCGGTCGCGGGAGACAGGAGCAATCGGAAAGAGAGTTCGCCAGAGGCACCGCGCCTCCCTGTTTCCTTTTCCGATCTTGGCTCGGAGTTGGACCCAACAACTGGAAGGGGCCTCGTCCAGTACGGACGAGGCCCCTTCCTGCTGGTACTACGGGATGGCGAGCCCGGAGCTCACGGCCGGGGCCGTGGGGCGCCGGACAGGCATGTGTTTTGGGTGTGGCTAGTCGCAGATGACGGTCGGCGGGTTGTTCACGCAGTCGCCGCCGTGCTCATTGGCGTCGTCAGCAGAGGTTCTGCCGGCTCCGCCGGGGACGTCGCCGAACTTGCCGTATCTGTTGTCGGTGCATCTTCTGCCGGTGACGGTGGCGTCAACGGCGGTGATGGTGGTCCCGGGGACCGGGACGGCCACGGCCTCGAAGGTGGCGCAGTAGAGGTGTCTGAACGTTCTGCTCGCGGCGCCGGTGTCGTCGACGTGGACGTCGATGCTCAGGCCACCAAAGGCGTCGGTGCCGACACGGTGGAAGGTGCCCGAGATTCTGAGCTCGCACTCCGTCCCCGCCGGGCCGGAGCCATCGTGGACGACAAAGCCCGGCAATCTGATTGTGGTTGGCGAGATGAAGCCTCTGCCCTCGGCCAGCGTCTCTCTGGTCTCGAAGCCGATGGCCTGATCAGCAGCAAGCTCACCATTGCACGTGGCGGTTCTCGTCCCGGGCGCCTCGGCATCTCTCGTGGCCTCGAGCTCCACGGTGAGCCCATCGAAGCTGCCTCTGGCACATCTCTTGTGATTGAAGGCGTTGGTTTCAGTGTGCTGAGCGCAGCTGTTGGCCGAGCCGGCCACGACCGAGCCGGTGATCTCGCCCTCGGTCTGGGCCTGGGCGTTGCCCGTGGGCACCACGAGCAGGCTGAGGGTGGAGAGGAACAGGATGGTCCTCATAAATCTTGGCATGTCTTGTCCTTTCTCAACGCATGTGAAGTGAGCACCGCAACACGCGGAGCTCATGTCGATCAGACCACGACAGGAGCGGCCCGTCAACGGGATAAATTCGAGGTCGACGGCTCCCGGACGACACGAATGACAGGCCAATGTCACCTGGATAGGTGGCAGGAATGATCGGGCAACGAGGCCCGACGGATAGGGCCCGACCCCGACCCCGACCCCGACCCCGCGCCCGAAACCGACCCGGACACCACCGCAGGCGGGGGGGCCCGACGGACCGGCCGCGCCCGGACGCGGGGACCGGGACTCCCGAACTGGTCCTAACGCCGCCTGGCTCACGCCCCCCTC
>CAZCVW010000425.1:0-2597 GCA_964502185.1 uncultured Burkholderiales bacterium | reverse complement strand
ACCACAGCGCCAAGGCGGCCAAGGGAGCCGAAAAGGCGCTCGACCGGGCCCGCAACCGGGGCGTCAGCGGGCAGACGGTCGACGCGCTGGCCGCCGCCGCCGCCGCCGGGGACACCACGGCGATGGCCCGCCTGGCCACCCAGGTGCGGCTCCTCCCCGGCATGGACCGCAAGCTCTCCACCCTGGCCGACTCCGGCCCGGCGTCGGCCACCGCGGGTTCGGCGGCCGCGGCCGTGGTGGGAGACGGGGTGGCGGTCACGATCACCCGCCCGGCGGCCCGTTCGACCGTGGAGCGGGGCTTCCCCTCCGCTCTCGAGCGTCCCTTGCCGAAGAAGGCGACGCCGGCCTACGTGATCCGGGTCAACGCCCACAACCTCTTCTTCGACGGGCGGATCTGCTCGGCGCCGGCCGGCAACCGCAGCTGCGCCTCCTCGGAGCGGTTCAAGCTCGACTTCTGCGAGCAGGGCGTCCGCCGCTGCGCCTGGCTCGGCGCCTTCGCCGAGCAGCCCCGCATCGAACTGAGCGACCCGTTCCTGGAGGAGTACCAGCCCGTCATCGAGGACTCGCCGCCCGAGGTGGGCGACGTGGCCGTCCTGTGGGCCGCCACCGAGTCGGGCAACGAACTCGTCGGACTGTGGCGGGTGCTGACCCTGGCCCCCGCCCGCCGCGGTTGGGTCCTCAACGGCGACCGGGACGCGGCCGTCCACCTATCCCGCGGCGCCGTCCCGTGGTCGGCGGTCTACCGGCGGTGGTCGAGCCCCCGGGGCAGCCAGGCGCTGCGCACGCTGGATGCCACCGGCCTCGAAGGCCTCCTCGTTGAAATCCGGGAGGCGCTGGCCGGCCTCGTCGCCGAAGACCCCGGCCTGCAGCGCGACGTCGCCGCCTGCGAGGTGCTCCTGGCCGACCAGCGGGCCCGGGTCGCCGGGGCCGCACTGCAGGCGGCCGCTCCGGCCCAGCCGCCAGACACGCAGGCCACAGCCACGCAGGCCACAGCCACAGCCACGGTCGAGGCTGAGGCCGCCACCGACACCGAGACCGAGACGGCGGCGGCCGGCAACGGCGCCGCCCTCTCCGCCACTCGGGCCCGCCGGGAACGGCGCAAGCGGGCCAAGGCCGCCGGACTGCACGAACGGCTCCGGGCCCGGGGCGGCTTCTACCCCTCAGCGCTGGTATCCCAGTACGAGCTGGCCCTGGCCGAGGCCCGCCTGGTGGTGCTGGCCGGCCCGTCGGGGGTGGGCAAGACCCGACTGGCCGGGGAGGCCGCCGAGGAACTGGAGGCGGCCTTCTGTCTGGTCGCCGTCCGCCCGGACTGGCACGCCAACGAGGATCTGCTCGGCTACCTGCCACCGTTCCCGGGGGCGAGGTTCTCGGCCACACCGGCGTCCGACTTTCTCCGCCGGGCCGCCATCGAGGCGGAAGCGGCGGCGGCCGAGGACCGACCGGCCCGGGCGTTCCACCTGTGCCTGGACGAAATGAACCTGGCCCGGCCCGAGCACTACCTGGCCGAGCTGCTATCGAAGATGGAGGTGCCCGGCGGGCGGGTCGCCTTCCACACGGGTGCCGAGCACGAGGTCGGCTTCCCGGCTGAGGTGGCCTACCCGTTGAATCTGGTGATCATCGGCACCGTCAACCTCGACGAGACGACGCTGCCCATCTCCGCCAAGATCCTCGACCGGGCCGCCTACCTGGTGGTGGAGTCCCACGAACTCAAGGCCTACCTCGAGCACCTCCCCGAGGCGGCCGACGTGCCGCCGTGGATCCCGAAGCTGCTCGTCGATCTCGACGGGAGTCTCGACGACGCCGGCCAGGGCCTCGGTTACCGCGTGGCCGGCCGGTTGGTGCGGTGGGCGACGCTGGGGGCGGCCCGGGGCCACCGGCCGGACGAGGCGCTCGACTGGGCCCTGGCCGCCCAGGTGCTGCCCCGACTGCGCTTCACCCGCTCCGACCCGGCCCACCTCGAGGTGCTCGAAGCGCTCGTGGGCCGCCTCGAAGGGTCCGAGGGGAGCTTCCCCAAGTCGGTGGCGATGCTGGAGCGGATGCTGACCGAGCTGCGCCGCCAGGACTTCACGCTCGGCCAGATGCGCCTATCGTGACGCCAGTATCGTGACAACCGGATCGTGACACCCGGCCGGGTCGTCGGGCTCACGCTCGGGGGACGGCCCGTGCCGCTGGCGGGCGAGCCGCTCACCATCCACGAGCAGACACCGCTCGATTTCTTCCTGCCGCCGGAGATGGCCGGGAACTTGCACCTGGCCGGCATCCCCGTACCGCTGGTCGGGGGCCGGGCCGACCGGACGTGGGTCGACGCGTCCCGCAGGGAGATGTGGGTGGGGGAGTTGGACCTCACCGTCGTGCCCGACGCCGGCCCGGGGTCCGGGGCGTCCCCGGCGCGCACAGCACGGGGCCCGGTGCTGCGCCCCCGGGTGGTGATCCTGCCCCAGCGGACGACGCTGGAGGGCTTCGGCTTCCTGGTCGACCAGTTCCGCGGGTGGGCGGGGGCGGGGGCACTGGTCGATCCGGCCGGCCGGGCCCGCATCTGGGCCGAGCTCGCCCCCCGGGTCCCGAAGCGGGACGAGGAACGGGCCCTGGTGGCCCTG
>CAZCVW010000424.1:0-2608 GCA_964502185.1 uncultured Burkholderiales bacterium | reverse complement strand
GTGGCCGACGCCTGCGCCGCCGACGGGACCCTGCTGCTCGGGTGGCGGGAGGTGCCCATCGACGACGCCCTCCTCGGCGCCGCCGCCCGTCGCAGTTGCCCGGCCATCACCCAGGCGATCCTGGTCCGCCCCGCCGCCGTCGACGAGGCCGAGGCCGAACGGCGAGCCTACCGGGCCCGGCGCCGGGCCGAGGCCGCCTGCCGTGAGGCCGGTGTACGCCACTACTTTGTCAGCTGGTCGTTCTCCACGGTCACCTACAAGGCCCTGGTCATGAGCGACAAGCTGGCGCCCTTCTACCTCGACCTGGCCGCCTCCGACTTCGAAGTGGCCCTGGCCATCTTCCACTCCCGCTTCTCGACCAACACCACGCCGGCCTGGGAGCGGGCGCAGCCGTTCCGGTACCTGTGCCACAACGGCGAGATCAACACGCTGCAGGGCAACGAGCACTGCATGGCCGCCCGGGGCCGGCTCGGCACGGAGGAAGCGGGCCTCGGGCCCGAGGAACTCTTCCGCCCCGTGCTCGCGCCTTCCGACTCCGACTCCGGCAAGCTCGACGCGGCCGTCGAGCTCCTGGTCCGGGGTGGGCGGGATGTCCGCCACGCCCTGGCCATGCTGGTCCCCGAGGCCTGGGAGGGTGCTCGCGACCTCCCCGCCGACGTCCGGGACTTCTTCCGCTACCACGCCTGCCTCTCCGAGCCGTGGGACGGACCGGCCGGGCTGATCTTCACCGACGGGCGGCGGGTGGGGGCGACCCTCGACCGCAACGGCTTGCGCCCGCTGCGCTACTACGTCTGCGAGGACGGCCTGGTGGTGTGCGCATCGGAGGTCGGCGCGGTGCCGACCGCCGGGCACGGCAAGGTGCGCCGCGGCCGGCTCGGCCCGGGCGAGATGCTCTGCGTCGATCCCGACAACGGCGGCCTGCAGGACGACGCCACCATCAAGGGATGGCTGGCGCGGCGCCGGCCGTACTCGGTGTGGGCCTACGACGGCCTCCGTCCGCTCCCGGTCGGGTTGCCCGTGTCGGAGCCGCCCGACGAGGACGACCTCACCCGGGTGCAGGCCGCCTTCGGCGTGACCAAGGAGGAGGTGGCCATGGTCCTGAAGCCGATGGCCGCCGACGCCAAGGAGCCGACGTTCTCGATGGGCGACGACGTACCCTTCGCCACCGTGGCCGGCCGGCCCCGCCTCGTCCACCACTTCCTCAAGCAACGCTTCGCCCAGGTTACCAATCCGCCGATCGATCACCTGCGGGAGCGCTTGGTCATGTCGCTGCGGACGTGCCTCGGGCCCCGGCAGCTGCTGCTCAGCGAGCTTCCTCAGGCCGCCCACCTACTGGAGCTGCCGACCTTCTTCCTCTACCCCGACGCCGTCGAGCGGCTGCTCGACCCGGACCTGGCGCCGTTCCCGTCCGTCCCCCTCGACGCCACCTTCCCGACTGAAGATGGTCCCGCCGGCCTGCGGGCGGCCATCACCCGGCTGGCCGACGAGGCCGAGGCGGCCGTGGCCGAGGGCGCCGCCATCGTGGTCGTGTCCGACGCCGGCGTGGGCCCCGACCGGGCCGCCGTGCCGAGTTTACTGGCCGCCGGGGCTGTTCATCATCGGCTGGTGGCCGCCCGGGTCCGGGCGCAAGCGTCGATCGTCGTGGACTCCGGCGACGCCCGCGACACCCACGCCGTCGCCTGCCTCCTCGGCTACGGCGCCGACGCCGTCTGCCCGCGCCTCGCCCTCGAGACGGTGGCCACCATGGCCGACACCGACCAGTTGGGCGAGACCAACTCGGCCGAGGCGCAGACCCGCCTCCAGGCCGCGCTGGAGGACGGTGTCCTCAAGATCGCCTCCAAGATGGGCATCTCGACCGTCGACGGCTACCGCGGCGCCCAGATCTTCGAGGTGCTCGGCCTGGCCGACGAGGTCGTCGATCTCTGTCTCACCGGGACGTCGTCCCAACTCGGCGGTATCGGACTCGACGCGCTCGGCGCCGACGCCCTCCGCCGCCACGCCGACGCCTACGAGGCCGACGACGTCACGCTGGACAGCCCCGGGTTCGTCCGCTACCGCAAGGGCGGCGAGTACCACGCCAACGACCCGGAGGCGATCGAAGTCCTCCACCAGACCGTGGGCATTCCGGTCGAGATCAAGGGGAAGGCCCGCAAGGCCGCCCACCTGCTGCAGTGGGCCATCGGCGAAGGCCGCAAGGACCTCTACGACAACTTCGCCCGGCTGGTCAACGAGCGGCCCCTGACGGAGCTGCACGACCTGCTCGAGTTCGTGCCTTTCGGCGACCCGATTCCCCTGGAGGAGGTCGAGCCGGCCGAGGCCATCACCGCCCGCTTCTCGTCGGGCGCCATGTCGCACGGGGCGCTGTCGGCCGAGGCCCACGAGACGCTGGCCATCGCCCTCAACATGGTGGGGGGCAAGAACAACTGCGGCGAGGGCGGCGAGAGCCGTCACCGGTATCGCACCCGCGGCATGGCCGTGGACAAGAACTCCCGCATCAAGCAGATCGCCTCCGGCCGGTTCGGGGTCACCCCGGAGTACCTGGCCTTCGCCGACGAGCTCAACATCAAGATGGCGCAGGGCTCCAAGCCCGGCGAGGGCGGCCAGCTGC
>CAZCVW010000423.1:0-2611 GCA_964502185.1 uncultured Burkholderiales bacterium | reverse complement strand
TCCCCACACCGCCGCCCTCCGGGCCGAGGGCTCCGCCGCCGAGCTCCAGGCGGGTCCGGCCCTGCAGCCGCCCCCCATGGACGCCGGCTACGAGCACGGGGCCGTCGACGGCGCCCGCTGGGCCCGCACGGAGGCCCGCGGCCACGGCGCCATCGTGGCGGCGGGATTCGGTCATCAGGCCCGCAACGGGCGCCTGCGGACCGTCGAGCGCCTCGTGGCCTTCGCCGCCGACCCGGAGCGGACTCCGTCCACCGAGGAGGTCCTCGGTACCCTCGACGAGCTTCGGGAGGCCGGCTTCGAGCGGCTCCTGGCCGAGCACCGGGCGGCCTGGGCGGCCCGCTGGGGCGACGCCGAGGTGACCATCGAAAGCGACCCCGAGATGCAGCTGGCGGCCCGCTTCGCCCTCTTCCACCTCATGGCCTCCGTGCCCACCAGTGGAGAGGCTCCGGTGGGCGCCCGGGGGCTCACCGGCCCTGCCTACGCCGGCCATGTCTTCTGGGACGCCGATGTGTACATGCTTCCCCCGCTCGCCGCCACCTGCCCGCCGGCGGCGCGGTCGATGCTCGAGTACCGCATCCGCCGGCTCGAGGCCGCCCGCCGGGTGGCCGCCGGATGGGGTCTGGCCGGCGCCCGTTTCCCGTGGGAGTCGGCCGGTCAGGGCACCGACGTGACTCCCCGGCTGGCCCGCCTTCCCGGAGGCGGGATCGTGCCCCTCCGCACCGGTGACCACGAGGAGCACATCACCGCGGATGTGGCCTGGGCCGCCTGGCAGTACCACCAGTGGACCGGCGACGCCGCCTTCCTCGCCGGGCGGGGCCGAGACCTGGTCGTCGAGGCGGCCCGTTACTGGGCGGCCCGGGTGCGCCGCGACCGCCACGGCGCCGGCCACCTCTACGGGGTGATCGGACCCGACGAGTACCACGAACCGGTCGACGACAACGCCTTCACCAACGTCATGGCCCGCTGGAACCTCCGCCTCGCCGCCCGCCTCGTCCAGGGCGACGGCATCGGCGGCACCGCCGAGGAGGCCGCCGGCTGGCGCGAGGTGGCCGGCTCCCTCGTCGACGGCTACGACCCCGACAGCGGCCGGTACCTGCAGTTCACCGGCTACGACCGCCTCGAACCGCTCCTCGTCGCCGACATCGCCGAGCCGCCGGTGGCCGCCGACGTCGTCCTCGGCCGCAAGCGCCTGGCCGGCTCGCAGATCATCAAGCAACCCGACGTGCTGCTGCTCCACCACATGGTCCCCGAGGAGACCGAGCCCGGCTCGCTCATCCAGAACCTCGACTACTACGGGCCCCGCACCGCCCACGGCAGCTCACTCTCCCCCGCGATACACGCCGCGCTCCTGGCCCGGGCGGGACGTCTCGACGAAGCCCTCGACGCCTTCCGGATGGCGGCCCGGCTCGATCTCGACGATCTCACGGGCACGACCAGCGCCGGTCTCCACCTGGCCACGATGGGCGGCCTCTGGCAGGCCCTCGCCCAGGGCTTCCTCGGGCTGCGCCCGCTCGACGGGGTGCTCCACCTCGACCCCCGTCTCCCGAGCGCCTGGCGGGGCCTGGGTCTTCGGCTGCGGTTCCAGGGCGCGCGCCTCGGCGTGCTGGCCCGGCCCGGGCTACTCGTCGTGTCCACCGACACCCCCGTGACCCTGCAGCTGCCCGACACCCCCCCGGTGCCGGTGGCGCCCCCGGGAATCGAGCTGCGCCGACGAGGCGGGGCCTGGCAGGAAGGAGCAGGACGATGAGCACGATCCTCGCCGCGGTCGACCGCACCCCCACGGCCCGGCCGGTGCTGGAAACCGCCCGGCTGCTCGCCCGCACGTTCGACGCCCGCGCCGAAGCGCTCCACGTCCTCGCCCCCGGCGAGGACACGCCCGCGCACCTCGCCGCCACCGCCGGCATGCCGCTGCGGATACTGACCGGCGACCCCGCCGAGGCCATCTGCGGCGCCCTCAACGCCGACGTGGACCTCGCCGTGCTGGGGGCGCGGCGCGGGGCGAGCGGCCCGCTGCCCGTCGGCCACGTCGCCTTCGAGGTCATGACCCGCACAGAACTGCCGGTGGTCGTCGTGCCCCCCGACGCCTGGGAGCACCTACCCCGCACGCTGGCCAAGGCGCTCGTCCCCCTCGACGCCGCCACCGCCACCGCCCCGGTCCTCCAGGCGGCCGTCTCCGCTCTCGCCGGGGCCGGCGCCGAGGTGGTCGTGCTCCACGTCGTCGACCAGCCTCCCCGGTTCCTCGACCACCCCGAACGGGACCTCGACGAGTGGGCCCACCAACTGGTCACCCGCCACCTCCCCGTCACCGTGCGCACCGAGGTGCGCACCGGCGGCACGGCCCGCAGCGTCCTCATGGTGGCCGCCGCCGAACAGGCCGACCTCATCGTCCTGGCCTGGAGCCGCCGCCTCGACGCCGGCCACGCCGCGGTCGTTCGCGACGTCCTCACCCGGGCCTGCGTGCCCGTGCTCCTCTTACCCGTCGAGGCCCACGCCGCTCCCCTCGCCCGTCTGGCGGCGGGCATCCCGGCGTGAGCGTCACCCCGCCCACCTCCGTTTGCCGCCAGGGGTGTGACCTTCGGCCCTAGACCTTCCCGGGCGTTCCGAGCTATGC
>CAZCVW010000422.1:0-2611 GCA_964502185.1 uncultured Burkholderiales bacterium | reverse complement strand
GTGTCGGCTTGCTTCGGCGGGCCGGGCAGATTTGTTCTGCCGTCGGCATTTACCAGGAGTCTCAACTGAGGACGCAGGACATTCAGTTCGAACAGGTCGATGTCCGACAGCTTCATCTTGGCCCGGTCCAGCACCTTGTCGGTGGCCGGGATGGGGCCGGTCAGCATGGTGACGGGATCGACGCCGGCCACGGCAAAGGTGTGGAACCGGGCCCGGGGGGTGAGCCCGAGCTCGGCGGCCTTCTCCTCGCTCATGATCAGCAGGGCGGCGGCGCCGTCGCTGATCTGCGACGAGTTACCGGCCGTCGTCACCCCGTCGGCCTTGAAGGCGGGCTTCAGCGAAGCGAGCTTCTCGAGGCTGGTGTCGGGGCGTACGCCCTCGTCCCGGGCGAACGTGCCACCGTCGGCCCCCACCACCGGGAGGATCTCCCGCTCGAAGCGACCCTCGGCGATGGCCCGGGCGGCCCGCTGGTGCGACCGGAGGGCGAAGGCGTCGAGTTCGTCGCGGGAGAGGTTCCACTTCTCGGCGATCAGCTCGGACGAGATCCCCTGCGGCACCAGGCCGCCGGCGGCCGCGTAGCGGCCCATCAGGTTGGGACTGAAGGGCATGCCCGGCCCGCTCTGGATCGAGGCGCCCATCGGCACCCGGGTCATCACCTCGACACCGGCGGCGATGACGATGTCCTGCGCCCCGGCCATGACCGCCTGGGCGGCGAAGTGGGCCGCCTGCTGCGACGAGCCGCACTGGCGGTCGACGGTGGTGCCGACCACCGACTCGGGCAGCCCGGCGGCCAGGACCGCGTTGCGGGCGATGTTGACGCCCTGCTCGCCCACCTGCATGACACAACCCATGATCACGTCCTCGATCAGGGCAGGATCGAGGTCGTTCCGGGAGACCAGCGCCCTCAAGGTTTCGGCGGCGAGGTCCACCGGGTGCCAGTCCTTCAGCTGGCCGTTCCGGCGGCCTACAGCCGTCCGGACGGCGTCGACGATGACGGCAGTCGGCATAGGGGCTCGAGTTTAGTAGCGTCCGCCGCCATGCGCGACTTGGACAAGTGGCTCGGAGACGGAGGAATGCCCCTTCTCACCGAGCTGGGCGCGGCGATCACCGCCTACGGGGAAGGATTCGCCGACGCGACCTGGACCCCCACGCCCAAGGCCTGCAACCCGGGCGGAACCGTGCAGGCGGGCGTCTCCGCCGTGGTGCTCGATGCCCTGATGAACTTCGCCCTGCTCACGTCGCTCCAGCCCGGCGACCGGCTGGCCACCCTGGAGATGAAGGTCTCGACCATGGGGACGGGACGGGCGGGTGACCAGTTGTCCGTTCGGGGGGAGGCCATGCGGGCCGGACGGCGTGTCGGTTACGCCCAGGCCTTCGTCCGCGCCGGCCCCGAGACGATCGTCCACGCCACCGGCACCTTCATTTACTTCTTGGCCGCCTCGAAGTAGGGGTTCGAACCAGAGGCGTGGTCGGTCACGTCCACCACCTTGGTGATCTCGGGGATGTTGTCCCGGATCGCGACCTCGATGCCCTGGCTCAGCGTGACGGAGGCCATGCCACAGCCCTGGCAGCCGCCGGAGAGCCGCAGGTAGGCCGTGTCACCCTCGACCGCCACCAGCGAGGCCTGCCCGCCGTGGGCGGCGATGCTGGGGTTGATCTGGGTGTCGAGCACCTGGAGGACACGCTGGGCGACGTCACCGGTCAGGTCGGCCGGTGCCTTGGCCGGGGCGTTGCCTGGGGCGTTGACCATGGGGCTCGGGCTGTTGGGGTTGTCGAGGACGAGACCACCCTCGACCGGATCCCCGGAGAGATCCAGCGTCGCCCCCCGCACCTTGTCCACGGAGAAGGCGGGGATGACGACCGAGAGGTCGTCGTGACGCTGGACGACATCGGTGGGCCCGGCGTAGTCCAGCGGCTGGAAGTACATGTCGTACTTGTATTTGCCGTTGGCCACGCCGCTGACCTCGAGCCAGAGGGCGAGACCCTCGGGATCGGGTTCCTGGGCCCGGACGCGCAGGATCTTCTGGCGGACGACGTCCGTAATGTTCAGGATCGGGGCGGGCTGGGGGTCAGCACTCATGGGCATCACCTCTGGGATTCTCGACCATGATACCGGGGTGGCCCGCCTTCTCCTCCTGGTCCCGTCCGCCACCTACCGGGCACCCGACTTCCTGGCCGCCGCCCAGCGGCTCGGCGTGGAGGTCGTCATCGCCTCCGAAGTCGCCCAGACGATGGCGGCGGCCATGGGCGACCGGGTCCTCCAGGTGGACCTCGCCGACACCGCCGCCGCGGTCGAGGCCATCGTGGAACTCCACCACCGCCGGCCCCTCGACGCGGTCGTGGCCGTCGACGACCAGGGCGTGATGGTCGCCGCCCTGGCCGGCGCCCGCCTGGGCCTGCCCCACAACCCGGCGGCCGCAGTGGCCGCCACCCGGGACAAGGCTGCCTTCCGCGCCGCGCTGGCCAAGGCCGGACCGGAGTTCCCAGGTCGAGGGTATGGGGAGCTGCGCCAGCCGGACCACCGGGTGGCCGGCCCAGGGGCGGACGTGGGCGCGCTCGCCGCCGAGGTCGGCCCGCCCGTGGTGGTCAAGCCGGTGTCGCTGTCGGCCAG
>CAZCVW010000421.1:0-2614 GCA_964502185.1 uncultured Burkholderiales bacterium | reverse complement strand
GGCGGGCCCCGGCCAGATCGATACGGTGGCCGGCGCCGGGCAGTCCGGCTTCTCCGGCGACGGCGGCTCGGCCCGTTCCGCCCAGCTCGACGAACCTCGGTCCCTGGCCGTCGACCGGGCGGGCACGCTCTACATCGCGGACACCTTCAATCACCGGATCCGCCGGGTCAGCGCCACGGGTGACATCACGACCGTGGCCGGCACCGGCGTGGCCGGGTTCTCGGGTGACGGCGGTCCCGCCGCTCAGGCTCAGATCCACTGGCCGCAGGCCGTTGCGCTCAGTCCGGACGACGCCGGGCTGTACATCGCCGACACCACCAACCACCGGATCCGGCGTGTCGACCTGGGCAGCGGCCTGATCATCACGGTGGCGGGGAACGGGCTCGCCGGCTTCGAGGGCGATGGCGGCCCGGCCACCGCCGCCCGCCTCTCCGACCCGAAGGGTTTGGCTGTCACCCCCGCCGGCGACCTCCTCATCGCTGACTCGGATAACGACCGCATCCGCCGGGTGGACGGGACCGCGACCATCACCACGCTGGCCGGTAACGGGACGACCGGCGCAGGCGGAGACGGCGGCCCGGCCATCGCCGCCCAGTTCGACGGGCCCCGCGGCCTGGCGACCGACCCGGCCGGCAACATCTACATTGCCGACGACAACAACGACCGCGTCCGGCGTATCGACCCGGCCGGGACGATCACCACTGTCGCCGGGTCGGTGCGGGGCGCCGAGGGTGACGGGGGCCCGGCGCTTCAAGCGCAGCTCAACCGGCCCCGCGGGGTCGCCGTCGATCCGGCCGGCAACCTGTTCATCGCCGACAGCCTGAACCACCGGGTCCGCAGGGTGGACGCCTCGGGCGGGATCACGACCGTCGCCGGGATCGGCCGCCAGGGTTACGGCGGCGACGGCGGCCCGGCCGTCGACGCCAAGCTCTTCCTTCCCAGAGGGGTGGCCGTCGATTCGGCCGGCAGCGTCTTCGTCGCCGACACCTATAACGACCGGGTCAGGCGGATCCAGGCCGCCGGCTAGACATCCTCCGGGGGACTGTCGGACAGCAGGTGGATCGCCTTCTCGATGGCGCGACGGGCCTGGTGGAGGCGCCGCTCCTCGGCCAGCACTTTGCCGGTGTCGACCGATTCCCGGAGCCGGTCGTAAGCCAGGTCGCGCAGCTCTTCTTCGATGGCGCGTAGCCGTTCAGCGATGCTGGAAGCGTCCGGGGAGCCCACGGCGTCAGCCTAACGGCGGAGGGGGCCGGGGCTCCGGGTCGGCGCGGCGCGACTTCGTCAGCGGTTGGTCAGGGCGCAGACGACAGCTCCGAGGACGCTGTTCTCGTCGTCGCAGTCTTCGTCGCCTTCGTCGCCGCTGTCGTCATCGCCGCTGTCGTCATCGCCGGAGTCGTCATCGCCGGAGTCGTCATCGCCGGAGTCGTCATCGCCGGAGTCGGCGTCCTTGTCCTTGCCCGCGTCATTGTCCGGGTCGTCGCAATCGTCGTCCTCGGAGTCGCAGGGTTCGTCGGCCGGGACGGACGTGGCCGCCGAGGCCGGCGAGGCCAAGCCCTTCACCCCCAGCGGTCGCGGCGCCGGCGCCGTCAGGAAAAGCGCAGCCAGAACCAGCCCCAGCAGGCTGAGCACAGAGATCCGTCGCATGGTGGCCCCCAGATCGCTCGAGGTGCAGTGATATCCAGATCGGACGTCCAGATCACCGAGGTTAGTGCCGTACGCTTGCCGTTCCATGGTTCCTGCGCGCGAGTGGGTCACCTTTGCCGACCCGGACGAGGCCGGCCACAACTGGCTCGTGGACGTGACCTTCCTCACTTCACCGTGGCGCTGCCTGTTCCGCGGCGGATGCCAGGGGGTACTCACCGCCCCAGCCCCCGAGCTCGAGCACGGATGCTGTTCCTACGGCGCCCACTTCACCGGGCCCGAAGACCGCGACCGCGTGCTGGCCGCCGCCGCCGAACTCACCCCTGAGGATTGGCAGATGGGCGGGAAGAGCCGCTTCGACGGGCCCACCACCCGGGTGAAGGGTGGCGGTTGGCGGACCCGGCTGGTCGACGGAGCCTGCGTGTTCCTCAACCGACCCGGCTTCCCGACCGGCGCCGGGTGCGCCCTGCACCACATGGCGCTGCGGCGCGGGCAGAACCCGATGCTCACCAAGCCGGACGTTTGCTGGCAGCTACCCCTGCGCCGGGCCGACCGGACCGAGGCCGACGGCACCGTCACCTCCGTGCTGTCCGAGTTCGGCCGGGACGGATGGGGCGAGGGCGGGGCCGAGTTCGCCTGGTGGTGTACCGAGGTGCCCGAGACGTTCACGGGTGAGGCGCCCGTCTACCGGACCATGGAGCCGGAGATGCGGGCGATGGTGGGCGACGGACTCTACGACCGGATCGCCGCCTACCTCGACGGCCGCCTGGCCGCGTCGCCGAGCACGGTCGTGGCCCACCCGGCGATGCGCAAGCTGCTACCCCTGACCGTTCGCTGACGGACGGTTCGCTGACTGATGGTTACTGAACTAATGGTTACTGGGGGCCTGGGCGCGCCGGCGCCAGACGAACCCGCCGGCGGCGAGGCCCAGGCCGGCCAGGGAGGCGAGCAGGACCGCCGTCATCCCCCCGCC
>CAZCVW010000420.1:0-2615 GCA_964502185.1 uncultured Burkholderiales bacterium | reverse complement strand
GCGGCCCGCAGCGCGGCGAGCTCCTCGGCGGTGGCGTAGCCCGCCGCCTCGGACGAGGCCAGCGCCTCGAAGTCGATATTCAGTTCCTTCTCCTCTCGGCCGGCGCCGGACTGTCCGACGTTCGACCCCGTGCCACCCGGTCGCGCGCCGCAGCGGCGGTCAACGCCGGGTCGTCCCGCAGGCGGACACTGCCACTGCTCCAGCCGTGCATCGGGTTCAGGGGCAACGCCTGCGTACCCCGACCCCGTCGGCCTCAGCCGACTGCAGCTCCTGGCTCCCTCTACCCACTTGGTGAGCCCAGGCCTCCGGCCACGGTACCCCGAGTGAGCGGTGGTCGTGCGTATTCGCCCGCACAGACCTCGTAAACCGTCCAACACCGGAGGCGCCGGGATCCTTCCCGGCCAGAGACCTCAGGTCCGTATCGGCCCCTTCGGGCCAAAGCTTGAGCCCTACCGCTCGCCCCCGGCCACGACCGTCTCGGCGTCGATGATCTCGTAGGCGTAGCCCTGCTCGGCCAGGAACCGTTGGCGATGGGCGGCGAAGTCGGCGTCGTTGGTGTCCCGGGCCACCACCGCGTAGAAGAGGGCGGGGCCGCCGTTCGCTTTGGGCCGCAGGATGCGCCCGAGGCGCTGCGCCTCCTCCTGGCGGCTGCCGAAGGTGCCCGACACCTGGATGGCGACCGACGCGTCGGGCAGGTCGATCGAGAAGTTGGCCACCTTGGAGACGACGAGCAGCGGCACCTCTTTTCGCCGGAAGGCGTCGTAGAGGCGCTCCCGCTCGGCCACCGGCGTCTTCCCGGTGATGAGCGGGGCGGCGAGACGGGCGGCGAGCGTGTCGAGCTGGTCGAGATAGGCGCCGATGACGAGGGTCGGCTCGCCGGGGTGGCGGGCGACGAGGGCCTCGACCACCCTGAGCTTCGAGGCGGCGGTGGCCGCCGTGCGGTAGCGCTCGTCCGACTCGGCGGTGGCGTAGCCCATCCGCTCCTCGGCGGAGAGCGTCACCCGCACCTCGGTGCACCGCGCCGGGGCGATCCAGCCCTGCGCCTCCATGTCCCGCCAGGGTGCGTCGAACCGCTTGGGGCCGATGAGGCTGAACACGTCGGCCTCGCGCCCGTCCTCCCGGATGAGCGTGGCGGTGAGCCCCAGCCGGAGGCGGCTCTGGATCTCGGCCGTCATCCGGAAGACCGGGGCGGGCAGCAAGTGCACCTCGTCGTAGATGACCAGCCCCCAGTCCCGGGCCGAGAAGAGCTCGAGATGGGCGTATTCACCCTTCCGCCGGGTGGTGAGCACCTGGTAGGTGGCGATGGTGACGGGCCGGACTTCTTTGCGCTCCCCCGAGTACTCGCCGATGTCGTCGTCGGTGAGGCTGGTCCGCCCGAGCAGTTCACGCCGCCACTGGCGGGCGGCGACGGTGCTGGTGGCGAGGACGAGGGTGGTGGCCGACGCCCGGGCGATGGCGGCCGCCCCGACGATCGTCTTGCCTGATCCGCAGGGCAGCACCACGACGCCGCTCCCACCGGCGAAGAACCCGTCGAGCGCCTGCGCCTGGTAGTCGCGCATCACCCACGGACCGGCGCCACCCTCGCCGGCAGGGTCGAGGGTGACGAGGAACGGCTCCCCGGGGGCGTGCCCGGCCCGGTCGTCGGCCGGCCATCCCGCTTTCATCAGGGCCTGCTTGAGCCGCCCCCGTTCACCGGCGGGGACGGCCCGGGCCCAGGGCGACACCGGCGGACCGAGCAGCGGGGCGACGTGACGGTGCCGGGCGACCTCCTCCAGCACGGCGAGCGCGTCCGGGTCGGCGGCCCGGAGCAGGAGCCCTCCGGGTTCGGCTGCCCCCGGGTCGGGCTCCAGCACCAGGCGCCCGTAACGGGCCATGAGCTCGGCGACGTCGACCAGGAGCGCCTGGGGCACCGGGAAGCGGGACCAGCGGACGAGGGCGTCGACGACCTGCTCGGCGTCGTGGCCGGCGGCGCTGGCGTTCCACAGGGCGAGGGGCGTCACCCGGTAGGTGTGGACGTGCTCGGGGGACCGTTCCAGCTCGGCGAAGGGCGCGATGGACGCCCGGCAGGCGGCCGACTCGGGATGGGCCACCTCCAGCAGCAGGGTGCGGTCGGACTGGACGATGAGGGGGCCGTCGCCGTTCACCGGGCCACCTCCTCGATGTCGCACTCGAGTACCTCGGTGATCATGGCCAGCTCGAGGAGGTGCTCCCGGCGCCGCGCCACGGTGCGCACGTGGACCGCGCCGCCGGTGATGGACAGCACCACCACCGGCTCGCCCCGGACAGGACCGCGCCGCCCCTTCGTCTCGATCCACACCGGGAAGCCCTCGAGCCGGGCGGCGTCGAGGAGCGCCCGCACGGTGAGCGGCGTGTCGGCCGCCCGGAGGTCGTCGTCGTCGAAGTCGTCGTCGTCGTCGTCGAAGTCGCCGTCGTCGAAGTCGTGCGTCTCACCGCAGGCCGGGCAGACGTCGGCGGCGGCGTCCATCCGCTCTTCGGGTGCCGTCTGGAACTGGGCCCAGTCGTCGAACAGGGCAGCCGGGCCCGGCGGCGCGGCCGGACGCTCACGTGCGGCCCGGAGGGCGGCGACGAGCGCCGCCCGGTCAGCCACCGGGGTC
>CAZCVW010000419.1:0-2642 GCA_964502185.1 uncultured Burkholderiales bacterium | reverse complement strand
GTACAAGCCCCTCGTGCGCGAGTAGAAGTCACCAAAGGGCGCAACCCCCTACCGCTCTGCCGTCCCATCGGTAAGAATCACCCCTCATGGGACTCAAAAGTCACATTGTCACCGCAAGCGCACTCGTCATGCTTCTCGCACCGCTGGCGCCTCCCGGCTCGGCGGCCGACCTCGTCGTCAGCACCGTGGCCGGCACGAGCCCGTCGGGGTTCTCCGGCGACGGCGGACCGGCGGCCGAGGCTCAGATGAACGAACCCCGGATGGTGACGTTCGACTCGGCGGGCAACGCCTACATCGCCGACACGTTCAACCAGCTGATCCGGAAGGTCGACGCCAGCGGGACCATCACGACGGTGGCCGGGAAGTTCACGGGCTTCGTGCCCCGGGACGAGGCGGACTGCGTGCCCAACTTCGAAGGCGACGGCGGCTCGGCCACCGACGCCACCCTGAGCTGCCCGCACAGCGTGGCGGTGGACCCGGCCGGCAACATCTACATCGCCGACTCGGCCAACCACGTGATCCGGCGGGTCACGCCCGACGGGGCGATCGCCACGGTGGCCGGCCAGGGCGCGCAGTCCGGTGACAGCGGCGACGGCGGACCCGCCACCCAGGCCAAGATCCAGGGGCCCAAGGGCATCGTCTTCGACCGGGACGGCAACCTCCTGATCGCCGACTCCGGCAACGACAAGATCAAGAAGCTGGAGCTCGCCACCGGGACCATCACCACCGTCGTGGGCACCGGCGTGGCCGGCAGTACCGGGGACGGCGGGCCGGCCACCGAGGCGCGGATCACCGAGCCCCGGACGATCGCCGTGGCGCGCGACGGCTCCCTCTACATCGCCGAGCCCAAGGTCCACCGGGTCCGCCGGGTGGACTCGTCCGGAACCATCGAGACGGTGGCGGGTACCGGCAAGAAGGGGTTCTCCGGTGACGGCGGCCCGGCCTCGTCGGCCCAACTCGACATGCCCCGGGGCATCGCCGTCGACGGCGCCGGCAACCTGTTCATCGCCGATTCCATGAACCAGCGGATCCGCAGCGTCGACACCGGCGGCATGATCACGACCGTGGCCGGCCGGGGCAAGGCCTGCTACTTCTCCAGCCACAACACCTGCGGCGACGGCGGGCCGCCGCTGGAAGCGGGCTTCGCCACTCCCCGGGCCGTCGAGGTGAACGGGCACGGCGCCCTCTACATCGCCGACACCTTCAACGAGCGCATCCGGGTGATCCAGGCGGTGGCGGTGCCCGCTGGCCACTAGTGAGGGGGGGCTACTAGGTTCCCCGGGATGCTCTTCGGCGCTTTCATCTTCCCCACCGACTACTCCATCGGACCGGTCGAACTCGGCCGGGCCCTGGAGGAGCGGGGTTTCGAATCGGTGTTCTTCCCGGAGCACACCCACATCCCGACCAGCCGGCGGAGCCCGTGGCCGGGTGGCGCCGACCTCCCGGAGGAGTACAAGCACACCCTCGACCCGTTCGTCGCCCTCGCGGCGGTGGCGGCGACCACCGAGCGGCTCCGCCTCGGAACCGGCATCTGCCTGGTGATCGAGCGCGACCCCATCGTGACGGCCAAGGAGGTGGCCAGCCTCGACCTGCTGTCCGGCGGTCGTGTCCTGTTCGGGGTGGGTGGCGGCTGGAACCTCGAGGAGATGGAGAACCACGGCACCGACCCGGCCCGCCGGTGGGTCCTGATGCGCGAGCGTCTCGAGGCGATGAAGGCCATCTGGACCCGCGACGAGGCCGAGTACCACGGCGAGCTGGTCGACTTCGACCCGATCTGGCAGTGGCCCAAGCCGGTGCAGCAGCCACACCCGCCCGTCCTCGTCGGCGGCGCCACCACCGCCGCCCTGAAGCGGGTGGTCGCCTACGGCGACGGCTGGATGCCCATCGCCGGCCGGGGCAAGGTCCTCCCCATGCTTTCCGAGCTCCAGCGCCTGGCCGACGAGAACGGCCGGGGCCGCATCCCGGTCAGCATCTTCGGCGCCAACCCCGACTCCGGAGCTCTGGAGGATCTGGCCAAGGCGGGCGTCGACCGCTGCGTCTTCGCCCTGCCCCCCGCCCCCGCCGGCGAGGTACTACCGCTGCTCGACCGGTACGCCGATCTCGCCGCCCGGTTCAACGGCTGAAGGGCCGGGGAAGGCGCTCCCGCGGCGCGGAGGCCAGCTTGCGCCACAGCGCCCGGTAACTGCGGTACTCGATGTCGGGCACGACCCAGCCCGACGAGACCAGCTCGGCGTGGTAGGCGGGCAGGTGGCGGAAGGGTACGCCGATGTCGACGTGGTGGGCCAGGTGCCAGCCAGTGTTGTAGGGCACGATGAGGAAGCGGGCCAGCGGGGTCTGGCGGATCACGTGCGTGGTCTCCCGCCGGTCCGCGGAGCGGGTCATGCCGCCGTGTTCGGCGAGGGCCCGCAGGCGGTTGGAGACCTTCCACAGGCTCATCCAGGGGGCCAGCCAGCCCACCGGGTAGAGCAGCGGGCGGCCCCAGGCGAGAGCGGCGGCGAACAGGACGACCTGGACGGCCACCACCTGGCGGGCCTCGCGGCCGGCCGGGGTCGGCTTGCGGGCGCGATCACGATGGCTCTTCGCCTGGCGGCTCATCGCGGCGTCGGCGGGGGCCCCTGCCCCACCTCCCGGCGCCACTGACG
>CAZCVW010000418.1:0-2646 GCA_964502185.1 uncultured Burkholderiales bacterium | reverse complement strand
GACGGCCGGCGGGCTCCACGCCGTCGTCCTCGACGGGGTGCGGGCCGGAAGCTTCAACCCCTCGATGGGGTTCGAGGCGTTCTCGATGGTCGTCCTCGGCGGGGCCACGTCGCTGGGTGGGGCGCTGGCCGGCGCGGTCTTCCTCCGGTGGGCGCAGTACGCCCTCTCCGGTGGGGCTCAGCTCATCGTGACGGGTGCCGGCGTGTTGTTCGTCCTGCTGGTCCTGCCCGGCGGGCTGGCCCAGGTGACCGGCGGGCTCCGCAAGCGGCTCTACGGGCTGGTGGCCCGGATACGAGGCATCGAACTGGCCGGACCGGCCGGCGAAACCTCGGAGCCGATCTCGGTGGAAGGCCTGGTCGCTCGCGATCCCGTGGGGGTAGCGCCGTGAGCCTGCTGTCCTGTTCGGGTCTCCAGGTCGCCTACGGGCGCACGCAGATCCTCTTCGGCGTGGACCTCGAGGTCGACGCCGGTGAGGTGCTGGCCGTGCTCGGCACCAACGGCGCCGGCAAGTCCACGCTGCTCCGGGCCATCTCCGGCCTGACCGCCCCCGAGGGCGGCAAGGTCGTCTTCGACGGGAAGGACACCACCGGCGCATCGCCGGTCAAGATGGCCCGCCTCGGCCTGTCCCACATGCCGGGGGGCCGGGGCATCTTCCCGGACCTGACCGTGGGCGAGAACCTGCGCATGGCCACCTGGGTCCGCCGCCGCGACCGCAAGCGGTCCGACGCCGCCCAGCAGCGGGCCCTCGACCTGTTCCCGGCGCTGGCCGGCCGCCTGTCGGAACGGGCCGGGCTCCTGTCCGGCGGGCAGCAGCAGATGCTGGCCCTGGCCCAGGCGCTCATGCCCGAACCCCGCCTGCTCATGATCGACGAACTCTCCCTCGGCCTCGCTCCCGTGGTGGTGGCCGAACTGCTCGAGGTCGTCCGACACCTGCGCGACGACGGGCTCGCCATCCTGTTGGTGGAACAGTCCGCCGAACTGGCGCTCCAGGTCGCCGACCGGGCCGTCTTCCTGGAGAAGGGCGAAGCCCGGTTCTCCGGGCCGGCGGCCGAGGTCGCCCGCCGCGACGACCTCGTGAGATCGATCTTCCTGTCCGGCGCCGCAGTACACGAGCCTGGGCGCGACGGGAACGCCGAGCCGGCCCGTCGGGCCGTGGCCGGCACCGGCACCGCTATCTCCTGCCGGGGACTGCGGAAGCGCTTCGGCGGGCTCACCGCCGTCGACGGCGTCGACCTCGACATCGCCCCCGGCGAGATCGTCGGGCTGATGGGGCCGAACGGCGCCGGCAAGACCACCGTGCTCGATCTCCTGTCCGGGTTCGTGACGCCCGACGAGGGAACGGTGTCCCTGGCCGGCCGGGACGTCACCGCCCTCGCCCCCGAAGCCCGGGCCCGCAAGGGTCTCGGCCGGTCCTTCCAGGACGCCCGGCTCTTCCCCGGCCTCACCACCACCGAGACGCTGGCGGTGTCGTGCGAGCGCTGGGTGACGTCCCGAGAACCGCTGGCCGCCGCCCTGCGCCTCCCGGCCTCGCTGCTCTCCGAAGCGGACGTGGCCGACCGGGTCGCCCGCATCATCAACCTGTTGCGCCTCGGGATCTTCGCCGACCGCTTCGCCTCGGAGCTCTCCACCGGCTCCCGGCGCCTCGTCGAGTTCGGCTGCCTGCTGGCCCAGGAACCGGACGTGCTGCTGCTCGACGAGCCGTCGGCCGGCCTGGCCCAGGCCGAAGCCGAAGCGCTCGGCCCCGTCCTGCGCCAGATCCGGAACGCCACCGGCGCCGCCCTCGTGCTCGTCGAGCACGACGTACCGCTGCTGCGGGCGTCCTGCGACCGGCTCGTCGCCCTCGACGCCGGCCGGGTCATCTGCCAGGGAACCCCGGCTGAGGTGCTGGAGAACCCGAGGGTGATCGAGGCCTACCTGGGCACCGCCGCCCCGGCTGCTAGCTAGGACGGCGTCCAGCGACCCCAGCGGGCGCTGATCTGGCGGGGGGCGGCGTTCCGGCCGCCTTCGAAGTGGTACAGGTCGCTGCGCCAGTTGCCGGCCGCCACCGCCCCGGCGCTCACGTCGCCGGTCTCCCGGACGACGGCCAGCGCCAGTTCGGCCGCCGCGAACGACACCAGCGCCCGGTACGACCCAACGCCCCGGACGCTCCGCCGGAACCGCTGCGCGCCGGGCTCCGAGGAACCGGGCGACGGGAATCCGACGACTGTGCGGGCGTCCTGGGTGGAGAACTCCCGCTCCATGCGGGTGTAGGCGGCCGACGGAGCCAGGAACAGCCCGCCGGCGGGCCGCCAGGCCAGGCGGGCGGCGGCGTCGGCGCAACGCTGGGCGAGTTCGGGCGGACCGGCGACGGCGAGGGCCGCCACCCGCCGGCGCCGCAGTTGCGCTACCTCCCGGTCGCAGGTGGTGACATCCTCGGCCGTCACCCGCTCGACGGCGACCTTCTCGGCGAGGCCGTCGGCGAAGGCAGCGTCGGGGCCGGGGCCGACGACCACGCCGACCGGTCCGTCGACACCCCGCTCGAGGAGGACGGCGGCGAGGAAAGCACCGGCCTCCGCCGGGGCGACCTCCCCGGCGGCGACCCCCGACTCGGCCGGGCGGGGGTCGGCGGGCAGGATCCAGTCGCGCCCCGGCGGGCGGTTGGGGCCG
>CAZCVW010000417.1:0-2656 GCA_964502185.1 uncultured Burkholderiales bacterium | reverse complement strand
TGGCCCTCCAGCGGGCCCGGGCCCGGCTCGGAACCGCGGCGGCGTAAGGTCGCGCAAAGAGGAGGGCTCCATGGCACCATGCCCTGACCTGGCCGGGGCACGCGCTCATGCTAAGACGCCCCAGTGCGCAACCGTCTCGCCCCGTTGGCTGTCGCCCTCGTCGCTCTGCTCGGCCTGTCCGGCTGTGAGCTGCGGGGCGAGCTGGTGGTGCGCCCGGACGGCTCCGGCACCTTCACCTACGTGATGGGAATCGACAAGGACGTGCTGGCCCGGATCGGACCGGAGGAAGACCCCCGTACCGAGATGCGCCGCACCGTCGCCGCCCAGCCGTTCCCGATCGAGCTCACCGACTACGAGACGGCGAAGGTCGTGGGCCTACGGGCCCGTTTCAAGTTCGCCACCGCCTCCGAGCTGCACCAACGCCTCGACGAGCTCCACGCCAAGGCCAGCCGGCTGGCGGCCGCCTTCACCTTCGCCGACCTCCTGGTCCGCAAGACCCGCAGTGGCTGGTGGTTTCAGGCCCGCACGGCGGAGCGCCACCGGGGCCCGGCCGCCCTGCCCTTCGACGTCGAGGAGCAGGGCGGCGGTGTTCCCCGGGCCGAGTTCCGCGTGACGCTGCCGGGGCACGACCGGGACGACAACGCCTACCGCACGTGGCGACGCAACGGCGCCACCACCTTCCGCTGGCGCATCGGCACCGACACCGGGATGGACGACTACAAGATGCGGGCCGAGACCATCCGGCCGGCCGGGCAGGGCAGCCCCTGGCCCGCCGTCCTCCTCGGCCTGGGCCTCGCCGTGGCTGTGCCGGTCATGCTCCGCCGGCGGCGCCGGGTGACGCCGGCGCCGTAGCGTGCGAGGCATGGCCGGGAACGAGGACGAAGCCCGAGAGTTCCTACGCCTCGAGCGCTGGACGGGGCCGTGGCCCGACGGCGACCCCGACGCCAACTTCAAGGCCGACGTGGCCCTCCACGCCGCCGGCGACCCGCTGTCGGCGATCCGGAACCTGAGCGCCGGTACCGGCGTGCCCGTCGGGGCCATCGTGCGGTACGTGCTCGCCCGATGGGCCAGCGAAGGCTCCGCCGGGCTGCTGGAGATCGGGCCGACCATGGTCCGGCGCCTCGTCGAGGTGACCGAGGCGGCCGAGGTGGAGGGGAGCGACGAGGCCCGGCTGGCCGCCTACCACCAGCTGCGCCAGATGCTCGCCTGGCTGGCCGCGGGACTGGATTGAAAAGGCGGTTGCGTGGGGCGTCAACGGCGTTCGACCCGGGCCAGGGGCCGGCCCGGCCGCCAGGTCTCGATGACCAGCCGGTCCCCGTCCGGATGGAGCGAGGTCAGCACCACCTCGGTCAGGCCGAGGCGGAAAAGGTGGAACGGCCCCGGTGGTTCCTCACTGTCGGCGAAGGCGGTCAGCTCCGCCTGGTCGAGCACCTCGACGGCCACGCCGGTGACCTTGGCGTCGCCTCCGGCCATGGAGCCGTCGCCGGGATTGGCGTGCAGGGCGAAGCGGCCGTCGCGCTGGAGGTCCTTGGCCTTCACCGCGCCCCACATGGATCCGCACATCAGGTCGGGCCCGCGGAACTGGACCTCGGTGCCGCTGACCCGGGGCGTGCCGTCCTTCCGGAGCGTGGCCAGGACGTGGTGTTTGTTCGCCTCCAAACGGGCCCGCACGCCCGCGGCTAGGTCGGGTGCCGCTTCGCTGAACTCCTGCCAGGTCGTCATGGCCGCAGTCTCGCGAAAGAACGGTCACCAATCCCGCTCCGATGCGGGTTGGTGACCGTTCCTGTTGCTCGGGCGGATGAGACCTACGGGCAGCTGGTGACCCGCACGTGGATCTCCTCGCCGGCCTGGTCCATGGCGGCCGCGAAACGCGTCTTGGCCGTGCTGCCGGTGCCGTCATCCTTGGCGAAGAGCACCTTCACGCGGGGTCCCTGGTCGGCGGTGATCTCGGCGATCCAGCCGTCGTTGGCCTTGGTCGAGACGATCTGCAGGTCGGTCGGCGACATGCGGGAGATCTCGACGGTGCCGGCGTCACCGGCCTCGTAGACGGCGCTCTCACCGTCCTTGGGGGCGGACTCGTGGAGCGTCTCGGCCGGCTGGCAGGTGCTCGAGGAGCTCGACGGGGCGGTGGTGGCGGTCGTCGACGGGCTGGACGGACCGGTGGTCGACGTGGTCGTCGCCGTCGTGGCGGTCGTCGCCGTGGTCGAGGTCGATGACGACGTCGAGGAGGACGACGTGGTCGACCCCTCCGACGGCGACGGTTGCGGGTCGTCGGACGCGCCCTTGGCGATGACCGGCGAGGCCATGACCAGGGCGAACAGGACAGATGCCAGGATCGTCACGGGCTTGCGGCGCATGGAGGCGCTCCTCTCTGGGCGGCGGTCGTGGTCACTCTGCTTCAAAACAGCACAATTTCCACAGAGACAACACTAGTCACACAAGCGGGCCCAAAAGCAAGTCTGCTTTTTTGCTCAAGCTCCCCTTGGTCGGGGTCCGCCGCCAGCCCGTGACCACCTCCACGTGAGGGGTGTGGGGGAACAGGTCGACGAGGACGACGTCGGACAGGTGCCATCCGTCGGCGGCCAGCAGTCCGGCGTCGCGCCCGAGCGCACCGGCGTCGCACGACACCAGGGCCAGGGCGCCGGCGCCCGTGGCG
>CAZCVW010000416.1:0-2671 GCA_964502185.1 uncultured Burkholderiales bacterium | reverse complement strand
GACGTGGCCGGCCGCCTCGCCGCCGTCCGCGAGCGCCTGGCGGCCGCCGCCGAGCGGTCGGGACGGGCCGTCGACGCCGTCCAGCTCGTGGTGGTCACCAAAGGGGTCGAAGCGGCCCACATCGCCGAGGCGATGGACGCCGGGGTCGTGGATCTCGGCGAGAGCCGGGCTCAGGAGTTGTTGGCCAAGGCTCCCGAGCTCTACGGCCGGAACCCCCGCTGGCACTTCGTCGGCCGCCTGCAGCGGAACAAGGTCGGCCCGATCGCCCCGTTGGTGTCGTTGTGGCAGTCGGTCGACCGCCCCGAACTGGGCCCCGCCATCGCCCGGCGAGCGCCCGGGGCTGAGGTCCTGGTGGAGGTCAATATCGCCGAAGACCCTTTCAAGGCGGGGTGTTCCCCCGCCCTCACCCCGGCCCTCGTGGCCGAGCTGGCCGACGCCGGCCTGGCGGTTTCGGGCCTGATGACGGTGCCCGCCCTCGGGCCGGACCCCCGTCCCGCCTTCGCCCGGCTGCGGGAACTCGGAGCCTCACTGGGGCTCCCGGAGCTGTCCATGGGCATGAGCGACGATTTCGAGACGGCGGTGGAGGAGGGGGCGACGATGGTCCGCATCGGACGGGCCGTGTTCGGTCCACGCCCTGCGCCGCCGGGCGTGTCACGATAAGACGGATTTTCAGCCGAGGAGGCAGGTCGATGGCTTCGATGTGGCGACGGACAATGGTCTACCTCGGCCTCGTCGACGAACCCGAGGACGACGAGGACGTTCCGGCGGTGACCCGGGCAACCGAACCCGGGCCCAACGTCCGGCCGCTCAACCGCGACGACTCCTCGGCCCCCCGGCCGAGTGTGGTCCGCACCATGCCGTCGTCCCAGACGGCGGCTCGGGTCCACGTCGTCGAGCCGCGCGGCTTCAACGACGCCCAGGAGGTCGGCGACCGGCTGAAGGCCAACCAGCCCGTCATCCTCAACCTGCAGGGGCTGGAGCGCGACCTGCAGCGGCGGCTGATCGACTTCTCGTCTGGTCTGGCCTACGCGCTGGGCGGGTCGATGTCCCGGGTGGCCGACCAGGTCTTCCTGCTCACGCCGTCGAATGTCGAAGTTTCGCAAGAGGAGAAGGAGCGCCTGCAGGCCCGCGGCTTGTACCGGGCCTAACCGCTGAACTCATGAATATCCTTTGCGCGCTCCTTCAGGTCTACTTCGTCGTCCTCATCGCCCGGATCATCCTCTCGTGGTTCCCCGTGCAGCCCGGGACCACGTTGGCGTCGATCGCGTCGGTGCTCTACGACCTGACCGAACCGGTCCTCGGCCCGGTGCGGCGGGTCATCCCGTCCGTCGGCATGCTCGACCTCTCGCCGCTGGTCGTCTTCTTCGGGCTGCAGATCCTCCAGCAGGTCATCGGCTGTTGAGGTACCGGCTGTTGGGGCTCGGGCCGAGGGTCCACCAATTTCCACAGCAGCATCGTTAGGATTCGCTTTATGGATGTGACCCCGCACGATCTGCGCAACGCCGAGCTGCGGGAGGCGTTCCGCGGCTACCGGCCCGACGAGGTCGAGGAGCTATTGGAGCGGGCTGCGATCACGCTCGAGCGGATGCACGAGCGGTACCGCGCCCTCCAGGAGCGCATCAGCCAGGTGGAGCAGGAAGCGTCGAGCGGGCGCGAGATGGAAAGCGTGCTCCGCCAGACACTGCTGCTAGCCCAGCGGACCGCCGACGAGACGGTCACCACCGCGCACGAGCGCGCCCGTCAGCTGCTGGAGGAGGCGGAGGACAACGCCCTCCAGATGACGACGGCGGCCGAGGAGCAGGCCCGCTCGGTCGGGGAGGCGCAGCGGAAGAAGTATGAGGCCATCGTCGCCGAGCTCTCCGCCCGGCGCGACGCCCTCACGATCGACATCGACGCCCTCGAGCGGGTGCAGGCCGACTACCGCGGCCGCCTCCGGGCCGTGCTGGCCAAGGAACTCGACGAGCTGGACCGCCGGGCTGCGCTGCCCGCTCCGGCCCGCCCTCAGCGGCACGAGATCGACCTGGGCGAGATCGAGGACAAAGAGGTCGACGCGACCAAATCTGCGACCACACTTGGGGGGCCGCCGGCCGCGGCGGCCATGAGCCAGGAGCTCACGCCGCCCAGTGGCGGGTCCGACGCCGGGCTTCCGACTTCCGCTGGCCTGCCGAATTCCTCAGGCAAGGTCGACCTTCCGCCGCCGCGGGCCAAGTCCGAGGGAACGGCGCCGCGGGCCAGGGCCGAGGGCACGGCGCCGACGTTGCGGGCGGTACGCGCGGAGGACGGCGACGGAGGCCCGCCGACCGAGGCGCTGGTCGTCATCGACGAGGAGCTCGCCGAGAACGGCCGTTCCGGGATCCCCCGTCGCCGCAACTGACGCCGTGGGATCCTCCCGAGCGGGCCGGGGGAACGCCCCGATGAGCACGAATCCGACCCGGCTAGCATCTCGGGCGGTCATAGCCCCCAAGAAAAACGTTGCGAGGACGGTGGGCTCGTGCTGCTGGTGAGCTTCCTCCTGGTGATTGTTGCCACGATCTTCCTGCTATCGGGGCTCTTCTTCACCAAGGATCTCCCCCTCATCTTCATCTCGATCGCCTGCTCGGCCGTGGCCGGTCTGGTGCTGATCGTCGCCGTGCTCCGCAGCCGGCCCCGCCCCGGAGCGGCCCCCGCCCCG
>CAZCVW010000415.1:0-2688 GCA_964502185.1 uncultured Burkholderiales bacterium | reverse complement strand
GGACCGCCTCGATGGCGGTGAGGGCGGCGAAGGCGGCGTATCCGTCGTCGGCCCCGCCCCGCCCGTAGAGCAGGTCGCCGTCCCGCACCGGCTCCCAGGGCCCGAGCCCCTCCCGCCAGGTGGCCAGCGGCGGCTGCTTGTCGAGATGGCCGTAGAGGAGGACGGCGCCTTGGTCGCGCCCGTCGCCGCCCGGCAGGCCGTGGGCGGGGACATCGACGAGGATCAGCGGTGTGCGCCCGGAGATCTCCGAGACGGTCACCTCCGCACCCTGGATGGGGCGCGACCGGAGCCAACCGGCCACCAGATCCACGGCCCTGGCCATGTGGCCCGCCTCCGCCCAGTTCGGGTCGAAACCGACGGAGACGTTGGGGACCCGGATGAAGTCGAACAGCGTGGGGACGATGTCCTTCTCCCAGGTGTCGGCGACGTGGGAGTGGACCGCGGAAGCGTCAAGGGCGCACATCCTCCGATAGTCGCGCGGAAATCATCAATGGTGACGATGGCCGGGCGGGCGCATTGGCCGACGCTTTTCCCATGGACTTCCAATCGCCCGTACCGCCTCGAGTCGAGAGCCTGCTCAACTACCTGTGGGAGCAGGGCGGGACCGACCTCCTCCTGACCGCCGGGGCCCCGCCCCTCGTCCGGGTCGACGGGCTGCTGCAGCCGGTCCCGGAGGAGCCGAAGCTGGGGCCGGCCGATACGGAACAACTGATCCAGCTGCTCCTGCCCGAGGCCAAGCTGGCGGGCTTCCGCGAGAAGCGCGAGATGGACTTCGCCTTCGCCTGGGTCCCCCGGGCCCGGGTGCGAGGCAACGCCTTCATGCAGCGCGGCTCGGCCACGCTGGCGCTGCGGGTGATCCCGTCGCAGATCCCCACCTTCGAAGAACTCTCCCTCCCGCCGGTCATCGAGCGAATGGTCGACTCGCCGTCGGGGCTGATTCTCGTGACCGGTCCCACCGGTTCGGGCAAGTCGACCACGCTCGCCTCCATGGTGAGCTACGTCAACCACCACCGGCCCTGTCACATCCTGACCATCGAGGACCCGATCGAGTACGTGCACCGCCACGGCCGGGGCGCGGTCAACCAGCGGGAGGTGGGCGAGGACACCGAGTCCTTCCCCCACGCCCTCCGGTCCGCCCTGCGGGAGGACCCCGACGTCCTCATGGTGGGCGAGATGCGTGACCTGGAGTCGGTGGACACGGTCCTGGCCATGGCCGAGACCGGCCACCTCGTGTTCGCCACGCTGCACACGAACGACACGGCCCAGGCCGTGGACCGCCTCGTCGGCGTCTTCCCGGACGGCCGGCAGGCCCATGCCCGGATGCAGCTCTCCGCCTGCCTGGTGGGGGTCGTCTACCAGCGTCTCCTGCCGAAGATCGGCGGCGGGCTGGTGGCCGCCTTCGAGGTGCTGGCCGGCACCCCGGCCGTGCGGAACCTGATCCGCGAGGGCAACACGCGCCAGCTGCGCAACACGATCACGCTGGGCCAGTACGACGGCATGCAGACCCTCGAGTCAGACCTCTCCCGCCTCGTCTCGGCGGGAACCGTCGACCGGGACGAAGCCGTCCTGCGCAGCCTGTACCCGAAAGACATCGTGCGGGCGCCCGCCCTGTCCGGGGCCCGCTAGCCACGCCCTAGCATCGTCGATCGTGTCTCAAAGCTCTCTCAAGCGCGGCGCGCCGCTCCCGTACAAGCTCCTGGCCGGCGTCGAGCCGTGCCGGGGCGGTTGGCTGGTGGTGACCGGGAAGCTCCAGGGCGTGTCCCTCTTCCCGGAACCGCCTCAGGTCCTGAAGAGCATCAACGACATTCTTGACTACCGGCCACCGTTCGAGATCGTGGCTCTGCACTCCCCCATCGGGTTGCCCAACGACCGGGCCCCCGGCGGGAGGGCCTGTGACCGTGAGGCTCGGCGCCTGCTCGGCCCCCGCCGGGGGACGTCGATCGCCTCGCCGCCGCCCCGCTCGGCGCTGTCCGACACCGACGGCCACGGTCTCAGCGTGGTGATCCGCAACCTGCTGCCCCGGATCCGGGAAGTGCAGCGCGACGTCGCCTCCTACCACCAGCGGGTGGTCTTCGAGGTGCACCCCGAACTCGGCTTCTACCAGCTGAACGAGGACAAGCCGCTGCGCCACCCCAAGCGGACGGTGGCCGGCACCCAGGAGCGCCTCGGGTTGCTGGCCGAGCGCATGCCCGTCCTCGAGCGGGTGCTGGAGAACCGGCCGGAGCGGATCAGCCTGCCCAAGCTGCTCGACGCCTGTGTCGACCTGTGGACCGCCCGGCGGATCGCCGCCCGCGCCATCACGCGCCTGCCCGAACTTTCGGAGTGGAACGACGATGGTCTCCGAATGGAACTCGTGCGTTAGTTTCGCAGGTGACGGCGCAGGAATAAATCCGACTCAGCCGGCGCTGGAAGAAGACTCCAGCAAAGCGAAGAGGGTGCTGTTCTTTGTCACGGATGCAAGGGGCCAAGGCGGACGAGGATCTCGTCCGTCTCTACCTGGAAGACATCAGCCGTCATCCCCTGCTCACCAAGGACGACGAAGCCCGCCTGGCCCGGCAGATCGAGGCCGGCGGGAAGGAGGCAGAGCGGGCGCGCCGGGAGTTCGTCAACGCCAACCTGAGACTCGTCGTCTCGATCGCCAAGCGCTACCAGGCGTCGGGGGTGCCGCTCCTCGACCTTATCCAGGAG
>CAZCVW010000414.1:0-2698 GCA_964502185.1 uncultured Burkholderiales bacterium | reverse complement strand
GGCTCGGTTACTGGCTGGTGGCCTCCGACGGCGGGATCTTCAGTTACGGCGACGCCAAGTTCTTCGGCTCGACCGGTGCCATGACGCTGAACAAGCCGATCATGGGCATGGCCGCCACGCCCAGCGGGCTCGGTTACTGGCTGGTGGCCTCCGACGGCGGGATCTTCAGTTACGGCGACGCAAAGTTCTTCGGGTCGACGGGTGCTGTCAAGCTGAATCAGCCCATCGCCGGCATGGCCTCCACCCTCTCGGGCGCCGGTTACTGGCTGGTGGCGGCCGACGGCGGCATCTTCAACTACGGCGACGCACCGCTGCTCGGTTCCACCGGCGACAAGAAACTGGCCGCCGCCATCGTCGGGATGGCCGCCGCCTAATGGGGATGTCTAACCTGGCGGTGTGACGTGGCGACCCTGGAAGATGCGCACGGCTGTGGCCGCCGTCGCCGGCGGCCTGGCGCTCGGCTTCGAGGACACGCTCCGGCCCAAGGAGCCCGTCCCCATCGTCAGCGAGGACCGGCGATCCGAACCCGTTGGCCCGGTGCTCTACTTCCACCCCGAGGTTCCCGAAGCGACGCTGGTCCTGCTCGCCCCCCGCTGAGCGTCAGGGAGCGGTGCGCCCCGGGCGACCGGGACGAAGCTGGTTAAGCCTCTGTCAAGGCCGGAGGTGCGCGGGGCAGCGCCTGAGAACTCTCTGGGCATGACCGGTTTCGTCGAGGTGCTGGAGGCGGCCCGGAATGGGGCGCCGTGGGCGATTGGCGAACTCTGGCGCGCCCATCAGCCTGCCCTTCTCCGCTACCTGCGGGCCGGGAACCCCTCGGCAGCCGAGGACATCGCCTCCGACGTGTGGGTCGAGGTGGCGCGCGGGATGGCGAAGTTCCGTGGTGGAGAGCCGCAGTTCCGCGGCTATCTCTTCACCATCGCCCGCCACCGCCTGATCGACGAACGAAGAAAGGCGGCCGGCCGCCGCACCGAGCCGGTCGCCGGCTTCCCCGACGAGCCCTCGATGGACGATGCCATCGCCCAGGCCATCGACGCCCTCTCTCCCGACGGCGCGATGGCGGTGCTGCACACGCTGCCGACCGACCAGGCCGAGGCGATCCTCTTGCGGGTCGTAGCCGGACTCGACGTCGCCCAGGTCGCCCGCATCATGGGCCGGCGGCCCGGCACTGTGCGGGTCCTGGCCCACCGGGGCCTGCGGACGCTGGCCCAGCGCTTGGCGCCGGCCTCTGTGTCGCCGGCCCTGGGCGAGGGCCACGAAAAGATTTCTGAGCGTTCCGCTCGCCAGTTGTAACGCCGGGCGGACCCCGCCCGCTCTTCTCGTCGATATGGAACGACGCCTCGACCCCACCCCGCCGATCCTCGACGCAGACACGGCCGAGCGGATGCTCGCCGGTGCTGTGGCCGACGCCGACGCCCCCCCGGGTTACGCCGCCGTCGCCCGACTGCTCGAGGCCGCCACCTCTCCGACGCGGCCAGGCGAACTGGCGGGGGAGGCCGAGGCCGTCGCTTCCTTTGCCGCTGCTCTCACCCCCACCCGGAGGTTCCCTGTGCTCGCCCATCTCAAGTTCAAGCTGGCGGTTGCCACCCTGGCCGGTGGCCTCACCCTCAGCGGTAGCCTCGCCGCTGCCGGAGCGCTTCCCGGCACCGTCCAGGCCGGCGCCTCGGCCGTCCTCGACACCGTCGGCATCAACGTCCCGAACTCCGACGCCGCGGTGACCACGGAGGTGAAGCTCGGCGCCGAGGTCGAGGTCGTCGACCACGACGCCGACGAGGAGGGCACCACCGAGCCGACCACCCCCAAGGCTCCGAAGCCGGCCAAGGACGCCAACCACGGCGACGACGTCTCCGACGCCGCGCACAAGCCGGCTCCGGCCAACGCCAACCACGGCTCCGAGGTGTGCAGGGTGGCCAGCGAGGGCCGCTGCCAGCCGGACCACGACGCCGAGACGACCCCCGCTTCCGCCCCGGCGGCCCAGCCCGAGACCAAGAGCTACGCCGACCAGATCGCCCACTGCGACGAGCAGGGCAGCGAGAAGGTGGCGCGATTCACGGCTGACGGGAAGACGGACCAGGCGGAGAAGTCGACCGACCAGGCCAAAGACTGCCGGGAGAAGTTCGAGGACAAGCAGGCCGGCGCCGCAGACCCCGCTGACGCCCCGAAGCCCGAGGGCCACGACGGTGACGACGAACACGGCAACGACCCCGCCACCAACGGCGCCAGCAACGGCAAGGCCTCGGCCAACCACGGCGAGGGTCACGACGCCGACCACGGCAAGGACGGGCTCGACCACTAGAATTCCGGCCGGCACTGCGCCCGGTCAGGCCGGATGACGCTGAGGGGAGGGCTCCGCGCCCTCCCCTCAGCGCATTCGCAGTTCAAAGCCGGGGTTTCCAGGTGCGGGCCTGGGCGTCGAGGAGGTGGGCGACCGCTTCGGTGACCTTGATGGCCATCGGGATGTGCAGGAACTCGTTGGGGCCGTGGGCGTTGCTGCCGGGGCCGAGGACGCCGGTGATGACGAACTGGGCGTCGGGCAGGGACCGGCCGAGCATCCCCATGAACGGGATCGTGCCGCCCTCACCGACGGACCGGGGGTCCTGCCCGAAGGCGGCCTGGGAGGCGGCGGTGATCGCCTCGGCCAGCCAGGGCTCCGTGGGCGGCGCCGCCCAGCCGCCCTCGGCGGTGGTGGCCGTGGCCCGCA
>CAZCVW010000413.1:0-2705 GCA_964502185.1 uncultured Burkholderiales bacterium | reverse complement strand
GGGACCGGCCGGGAGGGCGGGGGCGTCGACCGGCAGGCCGACGCCGGCCACCGCGGCTTCGACGGTGGCCACGATGCCGGCCACGTCGGCGTCGGGCAGCGAGGGAAGGGCGGGCACGTCCACGGGAACGCCCGCTTGCGCCAGCCGATCTTCGACACCGGCGGCGATGGAATTGCTGTCCGGGACAAAGGGGACCGGCGTGATAAAGGCCATGTCGGCCGAGGCGAGACCACCGAAGAGGGCGACGGCGGGTACCGCCAGGAACAAGGTGAGGGCGCGGTGTTTCATGGGGCTCCTTCCATGGGGGACGGGAGGGTTGGTGCGTTCCCGGCCATTTGGTTCATTCGGCGCCGGCCAGGCGGTCCCTGCCGCCGGCACCGGATTTGTGGCACGCGATGTCGTCTTACACGGGGTGACGGATTACATCGGTGCCCAATTGTGCCCGTTCGTCCGGATTGTCCAGCCGGCGGCCCCCGCCGGCCTCAAGGCCAGGATGTCACGCCGGGGCGGCCCTGGCCGGCGAGACCCCCCGAACCGAAAAGAGGCAGTGTCCGATTTGTCCGTTATATCTAGAAAAGCACCCGATTTGATGGTGTGTCTACCACAAACCAGTGCCCGCGCAACATCGCCTGATTCAGCGGGGATTCCGGCCGATATGGCCATCTTGTCCTTGTTGTACGTTTTGTCATATGCAAGTCGTGATGTCGTGGGGACACGTGGGGGTTAAGAGTTGCGAAGCATTCAGAACATTAGGGGCATGAAGCGGCTCGTCGCGGGGGGCGCGCTGGCCGGTCTCCTGGCCATGGGCGCACTCGCCCCGCCGGCGAGCGCAAAGAGCAGCGGCTGGGAAGCGATCCTGGGCGGCCATCTCAAGAGCCAGTCGGCAGCCCAGAAGATTGCGAACCAGGCCAAGGCCAAGGGCTTCAAGGCCCACGTGCAGAAGATCTCGTCGAGCAACTGGGAGGCGGAGATCTTCAACGGTGGAAGCAAGAGCCAGGCGGCGGCGGTTTGTGCCAAGGCGCGTAAAGCTGGTCTGGCGCACTGCTCGATCGAGCAGGAGTTCCACGGCAACGGCTGGGGCTGATAGCTGAGCGCCCGTAGCGGGGACCGGCCCGCCGCCGCCGCGGCGGCGGGCCACCCTCCGCGGCACACCGGGGGCGCTCATCGCCCGAGCCAGGGTGTTTCCCGATGTCGGATCTGGGGTCAGGGACGATAGCTTCAGGGCGTGAGCGGGAGAGCGACGTCCCCGGCGCTCGCCCTCCGTGCCCTCCGGCGCACGCGGCTCCGACGCCATCGTCAGGAGATCCACTGGGTCGACGCGCTGTACCGCGCCTACGTCAGCCTCCTGTCCGGGGCGGCGGCGGTCTGGGTGGCGGCCACGAAAGTCGGTGACGGGCCGGCCAGCGGCGGAGCAGTCGCCGACGTCGCCCACCACGGAGCCGCCGGGCTGGGTTTGGTCGTGGCTCTCCTCGTGGGTCTCGGCCTGCGTTCCGGGGGGCGGGGCGGCCCCCTGTCCCTGGAGGCGGCCGACGTCCGCATCGTGATGCTGGCGCCCCTCGCCCGGCGGCTGGCGCTCCGAGGGCCGGCTTTGCGCCAGTTGCGCTCCGTCCTCTTCGTCGGCGCCTGTTTCGGCGTGGTGGCCGGGAACCTGGCCGGCCATCGCCTGCCCGGCCACTTCGCCCTCTGGGTGGTGGGTGGGACGGCCTTCGGGGCGCTGACCGCTGTCCTCGCTCTCTGCAGCGCCTTCCTCGCCTGCGGCCTCCGGCTCGGACGCCGGGTGGCCACCACGGCGGCGGCCGCACTTGTCGGATGGTCGGTCCTCGACCTCACCGGGAATCTGGCCAGTTCCCCGCTGACCCTCGTCGGCCGCCTCGGCCTCGCCGGTCTCGGCCCGAGCCGGGCCGGCTCCGGGGTGCACGCCGTCCCCGAGATCGCAGGGGGCGGCACCGGAGTGGCCGTGGCCATCGCCGTGGCCCTCACAGTGGCGGTGGTGGGAGCGGCAGCGGCCCGCCTGGGCGGAATGTCCTTGGAGGCCGCCGAGCGGCGAGGCCGGCTGGCCTCGCAGTTGCGGTTCGCCCTGACCCTCCAGGATCTCCGCACCATCGTCCTGCTCCGCCGCCGCCTGTCGGCCGAGGTGCCCAGGGCCCGGCCGTGGCTTCGGCTGCGCCGGATCCCGTGGGCTGGACCCTTCGGAGGCCTCCTCGGAGGCCCCTCCGGATCGGCCGCCCGGCGGAGGGGATGGCAGAGCATCCTGCGTTGGCCTCTCACGCGGGTACTGCGGGTGGCAGGGCTCGGGGTGATCGCCGGCCTGTCCGCGGCCGGAGCCTGGCGGGGGACGACCCCGCTGCTGCTCGTGGCTGGCCTCGCCCTCTTCGTGGCCTCCCTGGACGCCTTGGAGCCGCTCGCCCAGGAGATGGACCACCCCACCCGCCGCGACAGCTATCCGGTTCCCGCCGGTTCGGTCATCACCGCCCAGTTGGTCGTTCCCGCCGCCGTCATGGCGGTCACCGCCCTGATCGCCGCCGTCACGGCCGTGGTCGTCGGCGAACCGGTGGCGCCGTTTCTCCTGTCCGTCGTTCCCGCCGCCGCCGGCGCGGTGGGCGGGGCGGTGGCCAGCCTGGTGCTGGAGCCCGTCAGCGCCGCCGAACTCATGTCCCGCTATGTCGTGCCGGAGGCGGCCGGGCCCATGGTCATCGCCCGCCTCG
>CAZCVW010000412.1:0-2716 GCA_964502185.1 uncultured Burkholderiales bacterium | reverse complement strand
GATCGACCACGCGCGGTTGGTGTCCATCAGGATGCCGTCGTCGGTGGCGGCGATGATCTCGTCGAGGGACGAGTCGCCGGGCAGCAGGCCCACGTTCGTCATCCGCACCATGGGGAGGCGGGCGTACCCGTCGCCCCGGACCATCCCGCCGGGTGGGAGGCCGGCCAGGGCGGCCGAGTCGCGGCCGGAGAGCACGCCGACCCACAGGCCGTCGCGCACGATGTCGACCCGCTGGGCGGGCGTGCCCTCGTCGTCGTATCCGAAGGTGCCGAGCGCTCCGGGAAGGGTCGCGTCGGCGGTGACGTTCATGAGCGGGGAGCCGTAGCGCAGCGATCCGAGCCGGGACAGCTCGAGGAACGACGTCCCGGCGAAGGCGGCCTCCCAGCCCAGGATCCGGTCGAGCTCGATGGCGTGGCCGACGGACTCGTGGATCTGCAGCGCCAGCTGGGACGACTCGAGGACCAGGTCGGTGATCGCCGCCGGGCACTCGTCCGCCGTGAGGAGGGCGACCGCCTCCTCGGCCAGGCGCCCGGCGTGCCCGGGCAGGTCGAAGCCCCGGATCACCTCGTAACCGCCCGTCTCGTACTGGCCGAAGGACTGCGGGTAGGAGCGGCGCTGCGTCTCGTTTTCGCCGACGGCGGTGGCGTCCATGCCGCCGCCGCACTCGAGAAGGTTCTGCTCGAGGCGGTGTCCCTGGCTCGACACGAAGAACTTGTCGGTGGCCCAGGCGGACAGGAAGGCCCGGGCCAGGTCGACGCCCGGCACCGAGCGCATGGTGGCGGTGACGCCGACGAGCAGGTTGGCCTGTTCGGTGAGAGAGACGGAGAACGGGTCCTCGACCCTCGGTGTCTCGTAGCGGTCCTGGCGCACCGGGACGTCGGCCAGCGGGAGCGCCTCGCCCGGCACCAAGGCCGAGGCCCGAGCGATCTCGGCCGCCTGCTCGCCGGCCCGCCGGGCGGCGGCGTTATCGAGGTCGGAGGTGGCGAAGAAGCCCCAGGACGAGCCGACGAGAGCCCGCACCCCGACACCGGCGGACTCGTTCTGGTCGAGCGACTCGATGGTCTCGTTGAGGGCTTCCAGCGTGCGGGAGCGGCTGACGACCGCCCGGGCGTCGGCGTACTCGGCGCCGGCGGCCAGTGCTCCCTCGACCGCCGCGGTGGCGTAGTCGAACATGGCGCTACCGACCCTTCCACAATGGTTCGCGCTTCTCGGCGAAGGCGGCGAGACCCTCGGCCGAATCCTCCGTGTAGGTCGTCACGGTGAGCATGGCGTGGAGGTAGTCGAGCGCCTCGTCGCCGCCCATGTCGAGGGCCCGGTAGAACGAATCCCGGCCCCAGCGCATGACGACGGGCGACTTGGACGCCAGCGTGGCGGCCAACTCGTCGACGGCGGCGTTGAGTTCGGCGACGGGCACGACCCGGTTGAGGAACCCGATCCGATCGGCCTCGGCGGCCGTGATCCGCCGGCCGGTGGTCATCAGCTCCAGCGCCTTCTTGGGCGGCATGGAGCGCAGGATGGGCACCGTGATCATGTAGGGCCACAGCCCGATGTTGATCTCGGGCGTGCCGAAGGTGGCGTCGTCGGCGGCGATGACGAAGTCGCAGGCCAGGGCCAGGCCGAACCCGCCGGCCAGGCAGTAGCCCCGCACGCGGGCGATGGTCGGCTTGCCGAGCCCCCACAGGGCCTGGAAGAGCGAGGCCACCTGGCGACGGGACTCGTGTACGCCGGCCGGCCCGACGTTCGAGCCGATGCCACCCAGATCCGCGCCGGCGCAGAACGCCTTTTCCCCCGCCCCGGTGAGGACGACGACCCGCACGGCCTCGTCGGTCCGGGCCGCCTCGAAGGCCTCCAGGAGTTCGCTCATGACCTGGTAGGAGAGGGCATTGCGGCGCTCGGGACGATCGATCGTGACCCGGCCTACGGCACCTTCCACCTCGTAGCGAACGACTTCCACCTCGACGGCACCCCCTGGGATCCGCGGCCAACGGCCCGGAGGGGAGGACAATAACGGCCATGTCGTTCTTCCTCATCACGTTGGCCACCGCTCTCGGGATCGCCCTGGTGACGGGGGGTTCGCTCAACCGGCTCCTCGAAACCCGCCTCGCCGCGACCAAGGTCCTGTTCGCGGCGCTGGGCATCCAGGTGGCCCTCGACTTCTTCTGGAACGGCCCGTCCAGTGCGGTCAGCCACGTGCTCCTCGTCGCCTCCTACGGGCTGCTGCTGTGGTTCTGCGCCGCCAACGTGGCCCTCAAGGGAATGGGCGTGGTGGCCATCGGCATCGCGCTCAACGCCGCCGTCATCACCCTCAACCAGGGCATGCCGATCCGCACCGGGGGGACCTTCGAGGAGACGGTCAAGCACCACGCCGAGCGCCCGTCCGACAAGCTGATGCCGCTGGCCGACGTCATCGTGGTGTCCCCCGTCAGCCAGGCGCTGTCCTTCGGCGACCTGATCATGGTGGTCGGGTTGGTCGACGTGCTGATCCACCGCAGCCGGGCCGGGGCGAGCCGCCGGCGCCGTCCGCTGGAGCTGCCGCCCATCGCCCTCCGGACCTGAGACCTATGGCCTGAGACCTATCGTCTCGGGCGTGACGCCCCCGGCCTTCGCAGGAACGGCCGCCCTCGTCTCGTTCCGTCTCGGCGGCCCCGACGGGGTGTCGGTCCAGGCGGCGACCTGGGGCCGCGCTCTTGAACGCCTCGGCTTCACGCTGCGGCGG
>CAZCVW010000411.1:0-2734 GCA_964502185.1 uncultured Burkholderiales bacterium | reverse complement strand
CGAGGCGCACCGCCCCGCCCACGTCGCGGGCAGCGGTCTCGGCCCGCCGACCTCGCCTCACGGGTGGCGCTTGTCCGGGGCCTCCGGGCGTCGCTTGCCGACCTCACCGTCCGTGTTCCGGAGCTGGAGGCCCTCCCGAGCAGGCACGTCTCGATCGTGGGCCTCGGAACCTTGGGCTCGCATCTCGCCAAGGAGATGGCGCGCAACCTCGTCGGTGAGCTGCGAGTCGCCGATATTGACTTCGTCGATCCCGCCACCGCCGTGCGGTGGGAAGCGGGCCTCCGCGCTTCGGGTGTCTCGAAGGCGCTCTTCGTTGCCGACGCCTTCCGCCGTGACTACCCCTACACCGCAGTGCGTCCCTATCACGCGGCTGTCGGGTTGACGGGTGTGGGGGACTTCGCCGGCGATCGCGAGCTGTTGGCAGCCCTCCTTGACGGCAGTGATCTCCTGCTTGACGCGACGGCCGACGACGACGCCGGTGCCGCCCTGGCCCGGGCCGCATGGGATGCCGGAGTAACGGCGATCACCATGTGGAGCATCGAAGGGATGGGTGGCGTGGTCGCTCGGCTCGTTCCGGGCGAGACGGGCTGCCATCACTGCCTCGAACTCCATCTCAGTCCCGACTACGGAGCGATCCCCCTCCCGGCGCCGCCGGTGCTCCCACGCCGTGTCCAACCGCGCGGGTGCGCCGACCCGACGTTTACTTCGCCGGCTCCGGATCTCCTTCCGCTCGTTGATCTTGCCGCCCGCATGGCGTTTGGGGAGCTCTGCCGCGGCCATGAAGGCGGCTATCCACGCCACCGTCACGATCTGCACGTCCTGTTCCTCCGAGAGCCCAACGGGTCGCTGTACGAGCCCGTCCGGTGGGGCGCGCATCCGCTCCCTGTCCACCCCGCCTGTCCGTGCCACGAGTAACGCTCGTGCTCGACTGGACGGGCTATCTCGCGCTCGTGGCGGAGGCAGCGGGCCGGTTCCCGCTCGAGACGGGAGGCATCCTGCTGGGGCGATGGGAGAACGGCGGGCGTGCCGTCCTGACCGACGTCATCGGTCCAGGCTCGCAGGCCATCCACGAGCCCACGTCCTTCGACCCCGACCAGGTCTGGCAAGAGGCAGAGGTGGCCCGCGTATGGCGGGATCGAGGCGGTCAGGTCGCCTACCTTGGCGATTGGCACAGCCATCCGGGTGGCTCGCTCCGGCCAAGCTGGCTCGACGTTTCCACGGCCCGCCGGATCGCCGCCGCGCCAGCGGCTCGGGCACCTCGCCCCATCCTTCTCGTCTTGTCGCTCACCGCCAGCGGCTCAGTGCAAGCCAAGCCGTTCGTTCTCGGGCGGGTCGGCAGGCTGGTCGCCGGCCGGCTCCAGGTAGTACGTACCGAATAGCCCGCGAGCGTCCTCGCCGGCTGCATGGCCACCCGCACCTCGGAGCCTCCGCCGCCACCCGCAGCTTCGGCTACGACCTCGCCGGGCGGGCCACGTCGTGGTCGCACCCGGCCGGCACGGTCACCGCGGCCTACGACGACCGGGGCCTGCTGCTGTCGACCAGCGTGCCCGGAGGCCCGGCGACCGCGTCGAGCTTCTCCTACGACGCCGCCGGCCGCATGAGCGAACGCACCGACGCCGCCGGCACGACCGAGTTCGCCTACACCGCCCGGGGCGAGCTCGACACCGTGGACGATCCCCTCACCGGGGCCACCCTCGACCACACCTGGAACGACGCCGGCCAACTGTCGGCCACCGCCGTCAGCGGTGCGGGCGCCCTGGCCCGCACCTATGGCTACGACGCCCGCGGCTGGCTCCAGAGCGACACGCTCGTCGCCGGGGCCACCACCCTCGCCGGCGCCACCTACGGCTACGACGCCGAGGGCAACGTGGTCTCCCAGGCCGTCACCGCCCCGGGCAACCTGGCCGCCGGCACCCACACCTACGCCTACGACCGCGCCGGGCGCCTGGCCGCCTGGACCAACCCCGCGGCGCTGACCACCGCCTACGCCTACGACGCCGCGGGCAACCGGACCCAGGCGGGGCTGGCCATCGCCACCTACGACGCCCGCAACCGCGTGGTGAGCGACGTCGCCGGCGCCTACACCTGGACCCGCCGGGGCACGCTGGCCACCGTGGTGCGCGGCGCCGCCACCGCCACCGTCGACTTCGACGCCTTGGGCGACCTGGTGCGCTACGGCAGCGTCGACTACGCCTCCGATGCCCGCGGGCGCACCGTGACCCGCGGCACCACCACCTTCGCCTACGCCGGGACCGAGATCGACCCCGTGGCCGTGGGCGCCCGCCGCTACACCCGCAGCCCCTCGGGCGAGCTGGTGGCCCTCGACGCCGGGGGCGGGGGACGCCTGGTCGGCGAGAACCGCCACGGCGACCTGGCCTGGTTGGCCGACCCGGCCGCCGGCACCGTCGCCGACACCCGCATCTGGGATCCGTGGGGCACCTCGGCCGGGACCACCGGCACCACCGACGCCGCTGTGGGCTTCCAGGGCGACTACACCGATCCCACCAGCGGCTGGGTCGACATGGGTGCTCGCTGGTATGACCCGGCCTCGGCGACGTTCACCAATCGCGACACGGTCATGGGTGCGTTGCGGACGCCCGTGACCTTGAACCGATACACGTACGCGGGCAACGACCCCATCCAGTTCTTCGACCCGGACGGGCACGCCTTCTGGGACCCGGCGGTCAAGGCGGCCCAGAAGGTCACTGGCGGGGCCAAGGCAGTAGGGCGCTTC
>CAZCVW010000410.1:0-2736 GCA_964502185.1 uncultured Burkholderiales bacterium | reverse complement strand
GGCATGAACGCGCCGCGAACACCGACTCGTCGGGCTGGGGCGGAGCCCCGTTAGGTATTAGGGGTACAGCGCTTCGATCTCGTCGGCGTACTTCTGCAGGACGCCGCGACGCTTGAGCTTCATGGTGGGTGTGAGCTCGTCGGAGTCGGGCAGCCATTCGGCGGGCAGGATCCTGTGCCGCTTGATTTTCTCGGCCTGGCTGAACCGGGAGTTCGCCTCGTCGATGCAGCGCTGCACCTCGGCCACCACGTCCGGGTGGGCCGCCAACTCCGCCAGCGTGGCCGGCAAATTTCCTGGCTCGATGCCAGCTGCCTTGGCCCAGGCGGGGGCCACGTCCGGGTCGAGGACGATCAGGGCCGTCATGTAGGGCCGGGCGTCGCCGATGGCGCAGGCCTGCCCGATGAGCGGGAACGACTTGATGGCCGCCTCGAGGTTGGCCGGCGAGATGTTCTTCCCGCCCGCCGTGATGATGAGCTCCTTCTTGCGGTCGACGATGGTGAGGTACCCGTCCTCGTCGAGGACGCCGATGTCACCCGAGTGCAGCCAGCCTTCGTCGTCGAGCATCTCGGCTGTGCGGACGGGGTCCTTCAGGTATCCGGGGTAGACGTTGCCGCCCCGGCAGCACACCTCACCGTCGTCGAGGAGCTTGACCTCCTGGCCGGGGATGGCCGGCCCGACGGTGCCGGGCTTGATGCGATACGGGATCCACGTCATCGGGCCCGTGCATTCCGACATGCCGTAGACCTCCGAGATCGGCAGCCCGATGTGCAGGAAGAAGTCGAACACCCCGCGGGGGATGGGCGCCGCTCCGGTGAGGGCCATCCGCAGGCAGTCGAGCCCCACGAGGCCCCGGACATTGGCGAAAGCCGCGGCGTCGACCTGCTCCCAGGCCGCCTGGAGTTCCGGCGGGAGCGGCTGGCCGGTCACCCGGACGGCGGCCGCCTGGGCCCCGACGGCCAAGGCCCGCTCGAACCCCGCCTTCTTCTCCGGGTCGGCCGAGACGGCGGCCTGGATCCCGGCGTAGATCTTTTCCCAGACCCGGGGCACGCCGAGGAAGTGCTCCGGACGCACCTGGCGCAGATAGGCACCGAGCTGGGACGGGTCGGGGCAAGTGGTGACGTCGGTGCCGTGGGAGAGGTGGAAGTAGTGGGTGACCATCCGCTCGGCGATGTGCGCCATCGGCAGGTAGGACACCTGGCGCCAACCGGCCAACCGCTCACCCATGGCCCGGTTCATGCTCTCGAGCACCCAGGCGATGTTGTGATGAGTGATCATCACGCCCTTCGGGGGCCCGGTCGTCCCCGACGTGTAGATCAGCGTGGCCAGGTCGTCCGGGCGGACCCGTCCGGACGCCTCATCGAGGTCGAGGGGCGCAGCCGTCGCCAGGTCGGCGAAGGCCGTCACGTCGGACGGGGCCAGCTTCTCGGGGTCGTCGACGACGACCAGGTTGCGCAGACCCGGCAGGGCCGAGCGCACCTTGAGGAACCGTTCCAGCAACCCGGTGTCACCGGCGATGGCGGTGACCGCCTCGCAGTGCCCGGTGAGGTACTCGACCTGCTCCGGTGCCGAGGAGTTGTAGATCGACAGCGGCGTGGCGCCGACCAGGGTGACGGCGAGATCGGCCACGTGGAATTCGGGCCGGTTGCGCATCATGAGCACGACCCGCTCGCCGGGCCGAACACCGAGCGCCAGAAGGCCCGCGGCCACCCGGCCGGCCTGCTCCCCGTACTGCGCCCAGGTGAGCTGGCCGGGCTGGTCGCCGTCGGTCCAGCGGAGAGCGACGGAGTCCGGACGGGCCGCCACCATGTCTCGGAACAGGGTGGACACGGTCTGGCCGGCCACCGCCCGGGAGATGTCCTCGCTGGTGGTCATCGCTTCCCCTTCGTCGCCGGCTTGGACTTATCCACAGATCGTCCACAGACCTCTGGAAAACTTGAAGAAAGCAGGTGATACTGAACATCGCCCGTCCCGAGAAAACCGTTGGGGCGCCCAACGCCCGGGCTTCTCTACTCAACTTTTCTTCGGGACGGGCGCTTGCCCGCCTGGGGGCATCGCCGCTGGTCAGGCCCGAGAACGGCGCCCGATCCGACCCGCCAAGCGCCACGGACCGCGGACGAGACCGGCCCGGCGACCGGACAAGCGGGAAGCCCGCACCCAGGAATCCAGACCCGCCCCCGGATCGGCCGAACCTGGGGATAACACCGCGACCGACTGCCGCTCATGCTCGAGCACGGCCAGGGCGGCCACGATGGCCGCCACCTCCTCCGGAGTCGCCGTCATAGCGGCATGTTGCCGTGCTTGCGCTGCGGCAACTTCTCCTGCTTCGTACGCAGCATGGCCAGCGACCGGCACAGGATGGCCCGGGTGTCCCGCGGGTCGATCACGTCGTCGACGTAACCGCGCTCGGCGGCGATGTAGGGGTTGGCGAAGCGCTCGGTGTACTCCTCGACCAGTTCGACGCGACGCCGCACCGGGTCGTCGGCCGACTCCAGTTCCTTGCGGAACACGATGTTGACGGCGCCCTGCGGGCCCATGACCGCGATCTCCGACGAGGGCCAGGCGAACGACAGGTCGGCGCCGATCGACTTCGAGTTCATGACGACGTAGGCGCCGCCGTAGGCCTTGCGGGTGATGACCGTGACGCGGGGCACGCTCGCCTCGCAGAAGGCGTAGAGCAGCTTGGCTCCGTGCCGGATGATGCCGCCGTACTCCTGGTCGGTGCCGGGGAGGAAGCCG
>CAZCVW010000409.1:0-2740 GCA_964502185.1 uncultured Burkholderiales bacterium | reverse complement strand
CTGGGCCGGGTACCCCTCGGCGGTCGGGCTGCCGCCGCTCCGGGAGGCGGCCGCCGGCTGGATCGAACGCCGCTTCGGTGTCCGCCTCCCGCCCGAGCAGGTGGTGAGCTGCGTGGGCACCAAGGAGCTGGTCGGCTCCCTGCCCCACATGCTCCGGCTCCGGAACCCGGACCGCGACACGGTCCTGTACCCGGCGATCTCCTATCCGACCTACGAGATGGGCGCCGTCCTGGGCGGATGCCGGGCGGTGCCCGTCCCCCTCGATGAGGAGTGGCACCTTGATCTCCGCGCCGTGTCCGACGACGACGCCGGTCGGGCCCTGCTCCTCTGGCTGAACGAGCCCGGCAACCCGACCGGCTCGGCCGCCGGCGCCGCCCAGCTCGCCGAGATGGTGGAGTGGGCCCGGGCGCGGGGCATCACGGTGGCCAGTGACGAGTGCTACGTCGAGTTCACCTACGACGCCGCCGGCGACCCGGTTCCCGGAGCCACCACCCTGGCCGCCGGTCCGGACGGGGTCCTGGCCGTCCACTCGCTGTCCAAGCGATCGAACATGGCCGGCTACCGGAGTGGGTTCGTCGCCGGCGACGCCGACCTCGTCTCCTACCTCGGCCAGGTCCGCACCCACGCCGGCTGCATGTCCCCGGGGCCGATCCAGGCGGCTGCGGCCGTGGCCTGGAGCGACGACGCCCACGTGGAGCAGCAGCGCCAGATCTACGCCCGGCGCCGCCGCCTCGTGAAGGATCGCCTGGCCGGCGCCGGCCTGGTCGACGCCGGGGGGACCGGGACCTTCTACCTGTGGCTCCGGGCCGCCGATCCGGAGCGCGACGCGGACGGGTGGTCGATTGCCGCCCGCCTGGCGGAATCGGGCACCCTGGTGGCTGCCGGGGACCTCTACGGACCCGGTGGCTGGTCCTACGTGCGTATGGCGCTGGTCCAGCCCGATGACCGCCTGGAACTCGCTCTCGAACGGGCGGCCCTGACCCTTGCGGGTCAGCCCGTGCGACCCACCTAATCACTTTCACTGGAGGCACCGCAGTGTTCGACGACCTCGCCCGGGACATCACCGCCGCCTGGGACAACCGTGACGCGCCGGCCGGCGGTCCGCCCGAGGCGGCCAAGCGGGTGGAAGAAGCGGTCAACCTCCTCGACCGCGGGGAGGCCCGGGTCGCCGAAGTGATCGACGGTGAGGTGGTCGTCCACCAGTGGCTGAAGCAGGCGATCCTGCTGTGCTTCCGCTACCGCGGTCTCGAGACCATCGAGCTCGGTCCGTTCGAATTTCATGACCGGCTGCCGCTGAAGAAGGGCTACGCCGCCGGCCGGGTCCGGGTGCTCCCCGGCGCGTCGGCCCGGTGGGGCTCCTACCTGGCCCCGGGCGTGACCTGCATGCCGTCGTACGTGAACATCGGCGCCTACGTCGACGAGGGCACCATGGTCGACACGTGGGCGACGGTCGGCTCCTGCGCCCAGATCGGCAAACGGGTCCACCTGTCCGGGGGCGTCGGGATCGGCGGGGTGCTCGAACCGCCGCAGGCGGCACCGGTGATCGTGGAGGACGACGTGTTCGTCGGGTCCCGGGCCATCGTGGTCGAGGGCGCCCGGATCCGGCGGGGGGCGAAGCTCGGCGCCGGCGTGATCATCACGTCCTCCACCCCGGTCATCGACGCCGCCACCGGCGAGGAGATCGCCCGGGGCGAGGTCCCGGAGCGGGCCGTCGCCGTGTCGGCTACCCGGACCAAGTCCTTCCCCGGCGGCGATTTCGGGCTGCCCTGCGTCCTCGTGCTCCGAACCCTCGAAGAGGGCGCAGTACACGACAAGCTCGCCCTCAACGAGATCCTGCGCGAGCACGGCCTGGCCCCGTGACCGACCTCTTGGACCTCACCGCCGAGCTGGTGGCCGTCCCCTCGGTGAGCCGGGACGAGGAGGCCCTGGCCGACCTGGTGGAAGCCCGGCTGCGGTCCGGCCTGGAGCTCGACGTCGAACGCGTCGGGGTGAACGTCGTGGCCCGCACCCAGCGAGGCCTCCCGATCCGGGTCGTGCTGGCCGGCCACCTCGACACCGTGCCCGCCAACGGCAACGAGATTCCCCGGATCGACGGCGACGTCCTCCACGGCCTGGGCGCGGCCGACATGAAGGGCGGCCTGGCCGTGCTGTTACGGCTGGCCGAGGAGACGCTGGCCTCGTCACGCTTCGACGTCACGCTCGTCTTCTACGAGAGCGAAGAGATCGCCGACGAGTACAACGGCCTGCGGAAGCTCTTCGCCGAGCGCCCGGATCTCGTCGCCGGCGACTTCGCCGTGTTGTTGGAGCCGACGGACTGCTGGCTGGAGGCGGGCTGCCAGGGGTCCATCCGCCTGGAGGCCACCTTCCGGGGTGAGCGGGCTCACACCGCAAGGCCCTGGCGGGGCGTGAACGCCGTGCACGCCGCCGCCCCGGCCCTCGCCCGCCTCGCGGCCTCCCCGCCGGAACCGGTCGAGGTGGACGGGCTCGCCTACCGCCAGGCGCTGCAGGTGGTCGACGTGCGCGGCGGGGTGGCGGGAAACGTGGTCCCCGACGTCTGCACGGTGGTCGTCAACCGCCGGTACGCCCCCAGCCTGTCGCTGGGAGAGGCCGAGGCCGAGGTGCGGGCCCTGCTCGAGGGCGCCGACGAGGTGGCGCTCACCTCCGTGTCGCCCGCCGCGCCGCCCAACGCGGTGGCCGGCTTCTCGAATTCGCTCGAGATCATCAACACATCATCCGGGCA
>CAZCVW010000408.1:0-2742 GCA_964502185.1 uncultured Burkholderiales bacterium | reverse complement strand
GTCGTCAACCTCGCCTACCTGGCCGCCGCCACGGGGGCCCGCACCCTCGTGTGGGACCTCGACCCGCAGGGCGCCGCCACCTACTACTTCCGCACCAAATCCAAGGTGCGGGGCGGCGGGGCCCGGGCGCTGGTGCGGGGCAAGAGCGAGGTCGACGACGTCGTCCGCTCCACCGAGTACCCGCGGCTCGACGTCATGCCGGCCGACTTCTCCTACCGCCACCTCGACGTCGACCTCGACGGCACCAAGCACTCGAGCCAGCGCCTCGCCCGGCTGGTGAAGCCCCTGGCCGCCGACTACGACTACGTGTTCTTCGACTGCGCGCCGAGCCTGTCGCTGGTGTCGGAGAACGTCTTCCATGCCGCCGACGCCCTGCTCGTACCGACCATCCCCACCACGCTGTCGCTGCGCAGCCTCGACCAGCTGTCGGAGTTCCTGACCGAGCCGACGTGGAAGGACCTGGCCGTCTTCCCGTTCTTCACCATGGTCGACCGGCGCAAGAAGATGCACCGGGATCTGGTCGAGTCCCTCACCCGGGGCCACACCGGGATCCTCGCCTCCTGGGTGCCCTCGGCGTCGGACGTCGAACGGATGGGTGAGCACCGGGCACCGCTGCCGGCCTTCGCCCCGAGAAGCCCGTCGACCTTCGCCTACGCCGCCCTGTGGGGTGAGCTGCGGGCCCGGATGATGTCGCTCCCCGATCATCACCCCCCGGCGTCGGGGCCGAGAAGCTCGAAGGCCCGGGCCCGGCCCCAGGCGTAGTCGGGTTTGCCCGACGGGAAGCGCTCGATCTCCTGGGTGACGAGCACCGTCCGGGGGGCCTTGTAGCCCGCCACCCGCTTCCGCACGTGGGCGTCGAGGTCGGGCGGCACTTCGCCCTCGGCCGCGACCCCCGGCGCGGGCACCACCAGGGCCACCACCCGTTCACCGAAGCGCTCGTCGGGCACCCCCACCACCATGGCGTCGGCCACCCCCGGGTGGGATTTGAGGGCCGCCTCCACCTCGTCCGGGTAGACCTTCTCGCCGCCCGTGTTGATGCAGGCGGAGCCACGGCCGAGGAGGCGGATGGTGCCGCCTGTGCCGTCTGGACCAGGTTCGACGGTGGCGTGGTCGCCGGTCACCACCCAGCGGACCCCGTCGATGACGGGGAACGTCGCCGCCGTCGTCTCCGGGTCGCCGTAGTAGCCGAGGGCGACGTGGCCGGACCGGGCGACGCGGCCCACGCCGCCGGACCCGGGCGCGACCGGTTTGTGGTCGTCGTCGAGAACGGCCGAGGTCTCGCCCACGGAGAACCGGCCCTGGTCGGGCGTCTCGCCGGCCCCGCTCACCGACCGGGCGAACGAGCCGGACTCGGAGGCCCCGTAGGTGTCGTAGATGAACGTGCCGGGCAGGCAGGCGAGGAGGGTGTCCTTCGTGTCGGGCGAGAGGAACGCGCCGCTGGTGAGCACCACCCGGCACGTCGAAAGGTCCAGCTGATCCGCGCTTCTGGGAGTGGGGGGGGAGTCGGGGCCGGCCCGCTCCATCAGGGCCTGGGCCAGCGGACGGCCGACGGCGTCGCCCACGATGGCCAGCACCGTGATTCGCTCGGCGGCCATGAGCCGGACCAGCGCCCGGGGGTCCTGACCGAAGTCTTGGTACACCACCGTGTTGCCGGCCAGGAAGGTGGCCAGCGAGACCCACTGGGCGGCGCCGTGCATGAGGGGGCAGGCGGGCAGGGTCCGGTCGCGGCCCCGCCGGGCCCGCTCGGTCACCTCCTCGGCGGTGACCGCCCCGTCGAGGTTGCCGAGGCTGGCGGCCAGGAAGTCGTCGTGGCGCCACAGGACGCCCTTGGGCATCCCCGTCGTCCCACCGGTGTAGAGGGTGTAGAGGTCGTCGGCCGACCGGGGGCCGAACCCGCGCCCGGGCGACGATGCGGCCAGCACCGATTCGTACTCCGGGCCCACCGGGATCCAGGTGGGGAGCTTGGAGAGGCGCGGCCGCACCTCGCTCAGCGCGTCGAAGCGAGGGTCGTAGACGATCGCCTTGGCGTCGGCGTCGTCGAGGACGTAGTGCAGCTCGTCGGCCACGTAGCGCCAGTTCACGTTGACGGCCGAGGCCCGCAGCTTGAAGGCGGCCAGCATCGTCTCGACGTACTCGGTGGAGTTGTAGAGGCAGGCGGCGACGTGGTCGCCGGGACCGACGCCGGCGGCGGCCAGATGGTGGGCGAGGCGGTTGGCCCGCTCGTCGAGTTGGGCGTAGGTGAGGCGGCGTGCCCCGCACACGAGGGCCTCGCGCTCGGGCACGGCGTCGGTCACGAGCTCGAACAAGTCGGCGAGGTTCCGTTTTGGCAAGTTCTGGTCCACCTGGGTATTTCACCAGGGGAAAGCCGACCAGCCGGATACGGCGTGGGCGCTACCGGGGCGTGACGAGCCCGACGATCGGCTGGTTCAGGGCGATGGCGCCCGTGGAGCCGAGGAACCGGGCGTCCCCGAAGGAGAAGATCCCTCCGTCCGAGGCGGTCAACCAGTAGCCGGCGCCGGTGGCGGTGGGCGCCAGCCCGACGATCGGGCGGTTGAGCGGCCCGCTGTCGCCAGTCTCTCCGAGGTTGAGGGCAGTCCCGAAGCCGCGGGCGTCCCCGAAGGGGAACACGCCGCCGTCGGCGCGGGCCAGCCAGTAGCCGCGGCCCGTCGGGGTCGGGGCCATACCCACGAACGTCCGGGCGGGCCGGAGGTCTCCGGCCGAGCCCGCGAATGCCGCGTCCCC